>NZ_QUDY01000005.1:0-164323 GCF_003477745.1 Clostridium sp. AF35-15
CGTTGGCAGAGATAAGCAGATATATGAGGCTGCTGGGGAGGTGGAAGGAATGAAGAAAGATGCGGAGGACAGCATCCCCAAAGCGGCAGTGCTGGAGCTGATAAAAGAGATGGGCGGCTGTGATGCGGGCGATGAGTTTGCCAGGGGATGGGATGCCGCCTGTGATGCGTTTTACAAGACTATCATGGAGAGGTTTTGAGATGAATAGAGCAGAAACGACAAAATTAATTCATTATGCGTGGATATGAATTTGGGTGGAGATATCAAACAGAAACTATTGACGGGGAAGCTACCGAAGAAGAGGTAGAAGAAAGGACATGGAGATGAATGATAATTGCAATAGAGCGTGCTGGAACTGCTGGTATGACGAGTTTTGTGACTGGCATCCGGCGGGCGATGAGGAAGTGTGCGAGGAGTACATAGCAGATGACGAGGGTTAAGTGGTTAGATAAATCAGCCATAAGCGGGCGGCAGAAGAGGAAGAGCGGATGAGAGTAGCGTTGATCGATGTAGATGGACACAATTTTCCGAGTCTGCCGATTATGAAGTTGTCAACGTGGCATAAGCGGAAGGGCGATGCCGTGGAATGGTACGATCCGCTGACTGCATGGATGAATCCACCGGATAGGGTGTATATGAGCAAGGTCTTTACATTTACACCAGATTATCCGCATCCGATAAATGCCAGAGAAATCATAAAAGGCGGGACCGGCTACAATTATCCATCGGGCGGCGTCAGCTTGCCAGATGAAATTGAGCATATTTATCCCGACTATGGCCTGTATCCAGAACTGTGCAAAGATACAGCATATGGATTTCTGACTAGAGGATGTCCGCGCGGATGTAACTTTTGCATTGTGGGGGAAAAAGAAGGAAAGTGCAGCCGGAAAGTGGCAAATCTGTCCGAGTTCTGGGCAGGACAGAAGAATATTGTGCTATTAGATCCAAATATGTTTGCCTGTCGCGAATGGAAAGATTTGAGCCAGCAGCTCATTGAGAGTGGAGCGTGGGTTGATTTTTCACAAGGATGCGACATTCGTATTATGACGGCAGAAAAAGCGCAGTATCTCAAACAGATGAAGATTAAGCGGATTCATTTCGCTTGGGATCGATACGATGATAAAGACAAAATCGTTCCGCAGTTCGAGGCATTTAAACGTGTGACAGGCTGGGATTATCGTAAGATGGGCGTGTATGTGCTTTGTGGATTTGATACAACACTGGAACAGGATTTGGAACGGATTTATACTTTGCGGGATATGGGATATACCCCATACGTGATGATTTATGAGAAGTACAAACTTCGGCGAGGGGATGATTTGATAAGGTTGCAACGATGGGTTAATTCCAAATATGCGTTCGCATCAGTCAAAAAATTTGAAAACTATAAGGCGTAAAAGGCGAAGCGGCTGCCGAATTGCCGGGCGGATCGCCTGGGCGAGGATGCGGGCGGGCAGTTGAGGTTCGCGTAGAAAAATAGAGTGAGGTGGTAAGCACAGTCGATAGAGCGTCTTACATCCAGCGCGGAGGTTTGAACTCTTTCGTTCCGATTTGCCTGGTTTGGGGATTCTACGCCCGGATATTCCAGGGAATATGAGACATCTTTCAAAAAGGGTGTCTTTTTGTCGTTGTTTTTTGGGCAACATGTGTTATACTGAAAGAAAAATGTCGAAGGGGAAGATTACATGAGCGGAAAAGTTATTTCATTCATTAATATGAAGGGTGGAGTTGGAAAAACAACTTTATGCATTGGAATTGGAGAATACTTAGCTACATATTGTAAAAAGAAAATTTTATTTATTGATTTAGATCCACAGTTCAATACGACACAAAGTTTAATCAATGAGTTTGACTTAGAAGATGAGTATATGAACGAATATTCTAGTGGAGACAACAATAAAACAGTAATGAAGCTATTTCAATCACAACTTACACTTGCAAAAAAAGTTGACATTCCAACGCCGGATGATGTGTTAGTAAAATTGAATGATAATATGGATTTGCTTCCTGGAACTATCAATTTAATTCTTGTAGAAAGTGATAAAGATGGGACTAAAGCGAGAAAAGTAAAGCGTTTTATCAATGAGAATAAATTGAGAGATAACTATGATTTTATTTTTATAGATTGCCCACCTACCATTAGTGTATATACAGATGCAGCATTAATAGCTTCGGACTTTTATTTAGTTCCAAATCGAATTGATAGATATTCTATTTTGGGGATTAAATTATTAAAACAGGTA
This sequence comes from Clostridium sp. AF35-15, assembly GCF_003477745.1. Classification (NCBI taxonomy): domain Bacteria; kingdom Bacillati; phylum Bacillota; class Clostridia; order Eubacteriales; family Clostridiaceae; genus Clostridium; species Clostridium sp. AF35-15. The sequence continues at coordinate 2,244 of NZ_QUDY01000005.1, forward strand.
ATAGATCGCTTGGATGACAATGAACATATAGGAATTCTCCCGTTAGGTATTGTATATACTATGATTAGAGATTTGACGCAAAAAACACTAATGCTTAAAGAAACATTTGAAAAAGATGATATCGTTAAAAAAATTGGATTGTTTTCAAATTCAACCTCTTTTGTTAACGACTTACTGGTTGGATTGCAGGGGAATATTTCTTCAAAGTATAAAAAATCGCGAGAAGAGATTGCTGTGCTTTGCGATGAATTTTTGAAAAAGGTGGAACAGTATAATGAATAATAGTGAATTTTTGTTTGAAAAAATAGTTAAAGATCGATTGAAGAAAAAACAGCTTGATATGTTAGATATAATAAGTTTGTTTTGTGTTTTTATTATATCAAGAAAATATATTAAGACCAATGTAGAAGTTAGTGAATTTATTGAACAGACATTAAAAGAAAAGTTTCCACCGTATGTGGTTAAATCACGTACTTTAATGGCAGCGAGAACTTGCAGGGTATTGCTAAATATTGAAGAAATCGATGGTGATAAAGTTTTACATATCATGCGTAAGATTATGAAAAATTCGGAAGAGATTTCAGAAAAAGATAAAGTTATAAAAAGATCTCGTAAAGGAAATGAAAATGATAAATTAGAAAAATGGTTAAGAGGATTTGGCGATGCTGAATAGATACTATGAAGCAGATAATTGCAAAAAAGACATTGAAAGATTTTGCAATATGGTATGCGGTGATAAAAGAATTCAGAAAAGTAAGATTACGTGTGTGGCCAAAAACGTGCTGTTCTTAAAGAAGTTTTTTTATTTTTATGTAGATAATAATCAGACGCATTATTATAGTTGCTTGATAAATGATATGCTAGTATTAGTACATTCATTATCTCAAAATTCAATAAGAATATATTATGTAACATTTCGTTCATTGATCGAAAATTTAATAAGAGTTTTATTGAAATATGATGATATGAATGCAACAGGTGTTAGGAATATGTTTACAGAATTTGCGGAAAATAGTTGTAAGGAATATTATAGCTATTTAGAGGGAGAATATGGAAAATGCTGTAATGTTGTACATAGTAATGCCAATTTTACACTTCCGATGTATAGTTTCTATGAGGAGTTATTGCTGGCAGATGAAGTGAATGATAAAATAATAGATGCGTTTTGTGATAGTATGATGACATTTTATAAGAAGCTAAAAGATTTCTTGATAGATAATAAACCTGATGATATATGGGCGGCTTTTCGTAACAACAATGAAGTTCTTTATACACTGGTTGGACAAAGAGATTATGAGCGTTTAGAAGGAAAGATAGAAAAATAGTAGTAGATTTAGTAAATGGGGCCGCCACTGCGTGGCTCTTTTCATTTATTTTAAGCTCGATGAGGTGAAATGAGAGCAATCAGCGCCTGTAGAATTAACAAAAGCATATGCATCTTTAATATCGGGGCTGTCGTATTAATGTGCGGCAGCCTTTTTCGATCCCCAAAAATCCAAACGTGCAGAGAACCCCTCCCGCCCCACCATGATAAAATAATGGCAGAATGCCAGAAATAAGGGAAGTGATAGGCATTGAAGGCTTGTGAAGTAAAATAGAGGGAGGTGGTACCGTTGGAGAAAAAGGTGCTGCTGCAGTATTGCGAAGTCATGGAAGAGATAAAAGATATTAGAAGACGCATCCGGGAACTGGACAAGTTCCTGGAAAACCCGCCGATTGTGGCGGACACCGTAAAAGGGAGCAGGGCGGATTTAACGATAGGCCCGATCAAGGTCAATGGTTTTCCAGATCCGATGCTGTATAGAAAGAAGCGGGCGGCGGAACGCTACCGGAAGCTTCTGACAGCCAAGGAAGCGGAGCTTCTGGAATTAACGACAAAGGCAGAGGAGTACATAGAGGCGATTAAAAAGCCTGATTTGAGAATTATGTTCCGCTTCTATTATCTGGAGGGATTGACATGGATTCAAGTAGCCTATCGACTGAACCGGATGTTTCCAAAACGTCGGGTTAAATATACGGAAGATGGATGCCGGATGAGAAATTCCCGATTTTTTGAAGAAAAATAAAAATGTTCGGTCGTGTTCGCTATAAAAGTAGTAGTATGGTATTAAGCATTCGTGTGACGGCGAATGTGGACGGTTCACGATGACGGAAAAATCCTCCGTATGTACTTCAACCCCGCTGGAAGATGGTCCCGGCGGGGAACCCCCTGGAACGTAGCTCAGTTGGTAGAGTGGCCGGCTTATATCCGGTGGGTCGAGGGTTCAAGTCCTTCCGTTCCGATTTGGCATGTTGAGCGGGCAGCATGCCGGTCTACTTGTGTTAGACATAATAAAATATCCTTTCGAGATGGCACCTGTCGCAAGATGGGTGCTTTTCTTCTGCCTATTATCATACGGCGCGCACGGCACCAGCCCACCTCCTGCGAGAAGGCAGCAGTCGGCTGTCTTGTATGGTGCCGGCGGGATCGTATTTGGTTACATAAAACTTAGAGAAATGAGAGGTGGTGGTGCATGGCCAGAGCGCCGGATGCCAGAGTAGATCAGGCGAAAGAATTATATCAGCAGGGTAAAAAGCTGGTTGAGATATCGGCGCAGCTGGGAGTGCCAGAAGGCACCGTCCGCCGGTGGAAACATACCTATGGATGGGATGGCGAACGTTCGGAAAAGAAAAGTGAACGTTCGAAAAAGAAGAACGAACGCTCGGAAAGAGTAAAGAAAGCAGTTGCTGAGGAAGTGGAGCGGGTTATAGAGAACCCGAATCTGACTGACAAGCAGCAGCTTTTTTGTTTGCACTATGTTCGATGCTTCAATGCGACGAAGGCATATCAGAAAGCGTATGGTTGCAGCTATGAAACGGCAGGGTCAAACGGCTATGCCCTACTGCAAAATACTGCAATAATAGCAGAGATTCAGAGGTTGAAACAAGCCCGCCTTAACCGTGAGCTTCTGGACGAGAGTGATATCTTCCAGAAATACATGGATATTGCCTTTGCTGACATCACAGATTATGTGGAGTTTGGGCGAGAAGAGGTTCAGGTTATGGGCGCGTTCGGTCCGGTACTGCAGGAGGACGAGGAGACAGGAAAGAAGATTCCAGTTACCAAAGTCGTCAATACAGTTCGCTTCCGGGAGTCTGGAGAGGTTGATGGTACGATCGTCACGGAAGTAAAGCAGGGCAGAGACGGAGTCAGTATCAAGCTGGCGGACCGGATGAAAGCGCTGGAATGGCTGGCGGCGCATATGGACTTAGCCACACCCGAACAGAAGAGCCGAATGGAGCATCTGAAAGCCCAGACCGATAAAATAACCGGACAGGGGCAGGAGATAGAGGATCTGGATGAGATAGAGGGCGAGATTTATGGCGGGTAAGGTAGTCAAAAAGAAAACCATAGAGTTTCACTTCTCAGAGAAACACAAGGAATACATCCGGCGGTGTCAGCAGTGCTCCTATAATGTGGCAGAGGGCGCAGTTCGAGCAGGCAAGACGGTGGACAATATCTTTGCGTTTGCGCATGAGTTAAAAACAACTCCGGATCGAATCCACCTGGCAACCGGTTCAACGGTCGGCAATGCAAAGCTGAACATCGGAGACTGCAATGGTCTGGGACTGGAATGGATTTTTCGGGGACAATGCCACTGGGGAAAATACAAAGATAATGAAGCTCTGTTTGTAAAGGGACCTTCGACGAGCTGGCAGCAGAAGATTGTTATCTTCGCAGGTGGCGGCAAGGAAGACAGTTATAAGAAGATTCGAGGCAACTCTTACGGAATGTGGATTGCCACGGAGATCAACCTGCACCATGACAAGACCATCAAAGAGGCGTTTAACCGTCAGCTGGCGGCGAAACGCTTAAAAGTATTTTGGGACTTAAATCCGGACAACCCGCGGGCGGCTATCTATTCAGAATACATCGACCGCTACCAGAAGCAGCAGGAAGCGGGGGAGTTCCCTGGTGGATACAACTACATGCACTGTACCATCTACGATAACATCAACATCACGCCGGAGCGTCTGCATGAGATAGAAAGCCGGTATGATGTCAATTCGATTTGGTTTCTTCGTGACATCAAGGGAATGCGTGTAGTAGCAACCGGTCTGATTTACCGACGCTTTGCGGATGATATCACTGCGGGAATCGGAACATTCCGGATCCAGGGCAAACCGACGGACCTCATGGAGATCAATCTGGGGATTGACTTCGGTGGCAGCGGATCGGGGCATTCGTTCACGGCTACCGCCATTACAAGAAGTTACCACAATGTGGTGGCGCTTGCATCGGAGTGGATTCGATGCAAGGATGAGTCGGGCAACCAGATAGAGATAGATCCTCAGATGCTGGGAGATATGTTCTGTAACTTCGTCCGGAAAGTCTTAGGGCAGTACGGCTATATTACGACGGTTTATGCAGATAGCGCAGAGCAGACGCTGATTGCAGGCATCCGGAGCAGTCTCCGGCACAACGGACTCGGTTGGATTCGGGTCGAGAATGCGCTGAAAGCTCCCATCAATGACCGAATCAACGCGGTGCTGATATTGATGGCGCAGGGGCGTTTTCAGTATGTTGAGGGAGAATGCGAGAGCTTGGTCAATGCACTATGCACAGCTGTGTGGGATCCAAAAGAACTGACGAAGAATGTTCGGCTGGATGATGGAACCAGTGATATCGACTCTCTGGATAGTTTTGAGTACACACTAGAGCGGCGAATCAGCCAGCTCATTAAATATGGGTGATGAAAAATGGATTATACGAAAATGTATGAGGCATTGCGGAAAGTCCTTGGAAATGAGCAGATTGATTTTGCCATGTCCGGGCGGAGCAGTGCCTTAATTGAATTGTGGTCCCGGATGTATGAAGAAAAATCGCCGTGGCTCCATGAGATAGATAACGCGAATATCCCGGCAACGGTGGCGGGAGAGATTGCCAGACTTACGACCCTGGAATTACAGAGCAAGGTTGATGGCAGTCCGAGAGCGGATTTTCTAAACAGCATGTATCAAAACGTTCTTGGAAAGCTCCGGGTTCAGACAGAATATGCCTTTGCGAAAGGCAGCATGGTATTCAAACCGTATGTTTCCGTAAATGGTATCGCGATCCAGTACATCCAGGCGGATATGTTCTTCCCACTGGATTTTGACTCTGAGAAAATGACGCGCTGTGCCTTTTTGGATCAGTTCCGGAAGGGCAATGCCATTTATAGCCGAATCGAATTGTATTCGCTGGATGGAGACACGCTCTCAATTAAGAACCGGGTCTTCGTGGCGAGGACAAAGGGAACTTTAGGCTCGGAGATTTCGATCGGAAGCGTTCCAAGATGGTCGGAACTGGCGGAAGAAATGCAGTTTTCTGGTGTCAGCAAGCTGCCGATTGGGTATTTTGCGGTGCCGCTTGGAAATAACAAAGATTCCGGCAGTCCGCTGGGCGTTTCTGTTTATTCACGGGCAATTAAACAGATTGAGGATGCAGATCGGCGGTATTCACAGATTAACTGGGAGTATGACAGCAAGGAAACGGCGGTACATATCGCTCAGAGCTTGCTTAAATACAATCCAGATACAAACAGCTATGAGTATCCGGGCGGCAAGGAACGTCTGTACAGGGGCGTCGAATATGCCGCTGGCGCGCAGGACAAGCCGCTTCTGGATGTCTTTTCCCCGGCTATCCGTGATTCGTCATATTACAACGGATGGAATCAGCAGATGCGCCTGATTGAGTTCCGCTGTAATCTGGCTTACGGTACTCTGTCGGATCCGAACAACACGGATAAGACGGCGGAGGAAATCAAAGCCAGTAAGCAGAGATCCTATGATTTCATTTCAGACTGTCAGAGAGCCCTGCAGAAGGCACTGACGGATTTGGTGGATGCGATGGCATTCTGGTGCGACATTTATTCTCTATGTCCTGCCGGAGCCTATCATCTGTCCTTCCAGTGGGATGATTCCATTGTGGTCGATGCGAAAGCCGAACGAGATAATGACCGCGCGGATGTGGCGATGGGTGCGATGGCTCTGTATGAGTACCGAATGAAGTGGTACGGAGAAACCGAAGAGGAAGCCAAAGCTGCAATCAGTGAAATCAGCAGCACAGGGGAAGTGATTGAGTGACGCAGGGAGAACTTGAAAAACTGGCGCTGAAAACCGGAAACTTGTTTTCGGAATTGGAGATCCGTATCATGTCGGATGTTGCCAGGCGAATCAAAGACGCAGGCTTTTCGACTGCTTCGTCTGACTGGCAGATCCGGAGGCTGGAGGAACTCGGAAAGGCAGAATCAGAAATAAAAGACTGGGTGCAGGAAACACTGCAGAAGAGTGACGAGGAAATGGAACACATTTTTTCGGATGAAGTGTATGAGCAGTATTATCAGCACTCCAGAGCCTACAAAGCATCCGGCGTCAAGATGCTGCCGTTCGAAGAGAACACGCCGCTCATCCGGCTGACCGAAGCGGTCAAGTCTCAGCTTTCGGGAGAATATAAGAATATCGCCGGTTCAATGGGCTTCGCGATTCGCGGACCTGATGGACGCATACAGGCATCGCCGCTTATGACGTTCTACCGCTCCACGCTGGATAATGCTGTTCTGGATATACAGTCTGGCGGGTTTGACTATGGGACTGTCCTCAAGCGTACCGTGAGCCGCATGACGAACTCAGGACTTCGGTGGATTGATTATGATTCCGGTGTTCACAGCCGCGTGGACGTAGCAGCTAGGAGAGCGGTTTTAACAGGATTTCGGCAGGTGCAGGGTAAGATAAACGAACAGGTGGCAGCAGACCTCAAAACGAACAGCTATGAGGTTTCTTATCATGTGGGTGCCCGCCCATCGCATCAACCTTGGCAGGGACGGGTCTGGACGATGGAACAGCTTCAGAGCGTTTGCGGACTCGGTACGGTGACTGGATTGCATGGAGCAAACTGCTATCATGATTACAGTCCGTTTATCCCTGGTATGTCCACGCGGACATATACCGACGATCAGCTGCAGGAGATGCTGGATGAAGAAAATACTCCGAAAGATTATTACGGCAAGTCCTATACCACTTATGAGGCGTTACAGGAGCAGCGCAAGATGGAGAGGAATATGCGTGCGACCCGGCAGCAGGTGAAGCTGTTGCAGACGGGCGGCGCGGATGAAAAGGATGTTATTCTCAAAAAAGCCAAGTATCAGGGACAGTTGCAGAAATATGCTGATTTTTCAAAGACAATGCATCTGCCAGAGCGGAAGCAGCGGATCACACAAGATGGTCTGCGCGGGCGGTTTACACCAACAAAGACAGAACAGAAAAGGCTTGAAGAGTCGGAGAAAAATGATAGAATAAAGGTAGAGCTAGCAGAAGCGAAGATTCGAGGAGTTCCGAAACTGAATCCAGATAAAGTGGATGTCTCTGGATTTACTTACGATACGGAGCATATCAATGACGAACGCCTACACGGAGTTACCAGAGCCGACGCAGAAAAGTTTATCCAAGAAGCGGATATTTCTCTTACAAGATGGAATGGTCAGTTTATAAATTATTACAGCCCTAACGGTGCGACGTATGTGGATGTGAAAAATAGAAATATAAGAACCGCATTTAAGAAAGAGCAATTTGATGAGCCAACACTGAAAATAAGGGAGGTGGCAGAACAATATGGCAATAAAAAAACTTAGCTGTCCGTTAATGGATGCGGAAATTGATGAAGGAATATGCTATGACATCCACATGAATGTGGAAGGGCTGGCACCAGAATGGACAATTCCCGAGAAGGTGTTAGAAACTCCAGATTATAAAAAAACATGCTTGCAATGTCCGAACCATAGGGACGATTAAATACCACCCGTCAGCAGATAGGTGGTATTTTTATACCCAAAATCAGTAATCAGCACGCAGAAATGTGTGTTATTTTTATACCCTTTTGGCGTGGCTGCCGTAAAAGCCTACTTTTAAGATGGACGGCTACCCATCGGAAAAAGCCGAGAAAGGAAGCAACATGGCAATTTTTAAGACTGAGGCACTCAAGGAAAAAGGACTGACACAGGAACAGATTGATTATATCATGGCGGAGGCCGGAAAGCAGGTGAACTCCCTGACGGCGGAGAGGGACGGCTATAAGAATCAGCTTGCGACCGCACAGGCATCCCTGAAAGCAATGGAGGGGATCGATGCAGCGGGACTCCAGACCAAAATCAATGAATTATCCGAGCAGATGAAGGGCAAGGATGCGGAGATCGAGAAAATCAAATCTGATTATGCATTTGATGCGGCGGTCAAGGAGGCGATCCGGAAGGCATCCGGCAAGAACGAGCGCGCGATCATGGCGCTTCTGGATGTGGATGGCTTAAAGGCATCGAAGAATCAGACACAGGACATTGACGCGGCTCTGGCAGCGGTTAAAAAGGATAATGATTACCTGTTTGGCAGTTCTGCGCCGGTTCCGAGAGTGGTAAGCAGCACATCAGGCATCAATAACGATGCACAGACAAAGAGAGAACAGGCGAACGAAGCACTGAGAAACCTGTTCGGAAAAGGAGAGTAAAATATGGCAGTAAATATCACAGATAGATCAGCAGTTGAAGCTTTAATCCGTGAGCAGATTGTATCTACCATCTTCCAGGATGCACCGAAACAGTCCGCATTCATGGGGATGGCGCGCAAGCTTCCAAACATGACATCCAAGCAGACCCGTATCCGCGTTCTGGATTTTCTTCCGACGGCTTATTGGGTGGATGGAGATACTGGAATGAAGCAGACCTCTATGCAGGCGTGGGACAACGTATACCTGACTGCGGCAGAGCTGGCGGTTATCGTGCCGATTCCGGAGTCTGTATTTGATGATGCCGAGATTGATATTCTGGGCGAGATTACCCCAAGAGTCAATGAGGCAATCGGTCAGAGAGTCGATGCGGCAATTATCTTTGGCGATAACAGACCGAGAGAGTGGCAGGCAGATATCATTACCCTGGCGCGTCAGGCTGGGAACAATGTTTCCCCATCTTCCGGCAAGGACTACTACGATCTGACCCTTGGAGAGGGCGGTGTATTTTCTAAAGTTGAGGATGATGGCTATGCGGTAACCGGAGCAATCGCCCCGATGACGTTCAAGTCCAAGCTGAGAGGACTGCGTGATTCAAACAAGCAGCCGATTTTCACACATAATATGCAGGATTCCAGCAAGTATGCGCTGGATGGCGTACCGATCCAGTTCCCGGAGAACGGTTCCTTCATGCCGGATATCGCACAGCTGGTTGTCGGCGATTTCTCCAAGGCTGTTTACGCGATTCGCCAGGATATTACCGTAAAACTGCTGACAGAGGGCGTTATCCAGGATCCGAATACGAAGGATATCGTTTATAACCTGGCACAGCAGGATATGATTGCGCTTCGTGTAGTATTCCGCATGGGCTGGGCGCTCCCGAATCCGGCAACCCGCCTCAATGAGGATCGTACCGGCTGCACATTTGCTTATCTGGAGCCGGGCACTCCGGCTGTTACCCAGAAGGTAACCTTTACGGTAACGGATGGCAAAGAGTCCAGCCCGACGGCCTATGAGGATGTCCGTATCAACGTAGATGGTGCGATCCTTAAGACGGATTCGGCTGGTAAAGCGGAGTTTAACCTGAGAAAAGGCACCTATGCGGCAAAGATCACGAAGAAAGGCTTTGTTCCGGTAACGGAGACGTTCACGGTTGACGCTTCTGCCGTAAACAAGGCGATCACTCTGGTAGCGCAGGCCTAGTAAGGAGCTGATGCAATGGCTTATGCAACGCGGGACTATTACATTTCTGGTTATCTGCAGGGGCGTTCCCCTGCGGTGCCGGATGCGGATTTCCTGTTCTGGGAAAAGCAGGCGGAGCGGATCGTAGACAGCTATACATTCGACCGAATCAAGGCGAATATCAGCCTTTTGACGGAGGGTGTGAAAGATTGCACCTGTGAGCTGACAGAACTGCTCTATCGGGCGGACAAGGCTTCGCAGAGCACATCTGATTTTGGCGGTCCGTTGACATCGTATTCCAACGACGGAGAATCCGGCACGATTGACCTGTCAAGGTCGATTTACACCGAAGAGGGGAAACGGAAAAAGTGCCGGGAGATCATCTGCCGGTATCTGGGAAATACGCCACTGCTTTATCGGGGGGTGTGAGAATGAACCCGAATTACAATCAGATAATTACAGTCTTCCGGAAGGTTGGAACGGCGTGGAGCAAGAGTGTGTTCGAGCAATGTTTTTGGAAGTCTGGGATCACCGTGGTTCAGAATGATACTGAAGCATCGCAGACGAACACCTACACAGTACGTATTCCCCTGGAAGCGGCTGGAAGCGATTTTTCGGTGTCTCCGGGGGATGTAGTAGTGTTAGGCGAATGTGCGGACGAGATCACTGGAAAAAGCCCTAACACGGCGGCGGAAGTCCTGCGCCGGAATAAGCCGAATGCGTTTCTTGTCAGCGCATATTCAGACAATACCGCCTATCGGATGGCGAAGCACTACAGACTGGGGGGCTGATGATGGATGTCGAAATCAAATGGAATAAAACATCGGATCAGATTGCCAAAGAGAAAACAAGGGGCAATGATGGTCTTCTGTTTCTCGCCAACGAGGCAAAACGGCTGATGGATCCGTATGTTCCGGCTGACAGCCTGGCACTTGCCCAGAATGTCAGTGTCCATGTAGAGGGAGACACTGGTGTGATTGAGTATCAATCGCCATATGCTCATTACCAATACAAGGGCGTGGCATACGGTCCGAACTATCCGCTGATGGATGGCGGCGCTGTGATGGGATATTATTCCCCACCACACAAGTCCTCCACCGGAAAGAAGCTGAAATACAGCCATTTCCGCCATCCGCAGGCTACATCCGAATGGGACAAGGCTATGATGAGGGCGCGCAAGGGCGATCTGGTGCGGGCACTGGAAAACTATCTCGGAGGTAAGTGACATGACAAAGCATGATGCAGTGACGGCGTTCTTCCAACCAAAAGCCGAGGAGCTGGCGGGTCAGTACCTGGAATTTAACTATTCGGATGATTACAGCGGCATTTCGCTGGTAACAAACTATTCGGACAAGCTGCTTAAAAAGTATCTTTGGGGGTCTGAAAAAGAATATGGTTTCTCGATTATAATTGTGCAGCCGTATTCGACCGATACGGACGATCTGAACCTCACGGCGATGAATTTCGCCCAGGCTTTCATGGATTGGCTGGAAGAGCAGAATAAAAAGCGGAACTATCCGGAATTTCCGAATAGTTGCCAGATAAAGAAGATGGAGACGCTCCAGAATATGCCAAATCTGGCGGGCGTCAATGTAAAGGAAGGAATGGCGCGGTACATGGTACAGTGCCGGATTGTCTATTTTGAGAAAGGAGACAAGCGATGAAAATCAGTGAATTAATGGCAGGCGTTACACCAAACGCATCTTATGAAGGCTGGGTAACGGCAGATGACTGGGTACTGGCGATTGATACCAGGCCGTCGGCAGAAGCAGCTACAGAAGTAAAAAATTATGAGGTTGTCCAGATGGGCGTCGAGGGACTGGATGCGAATCTTAACCCGGTAACGTCAGAAAAAACCTATATCCGTGCCGGAAAATCGACCCAGAAGACTGGAACAGCAAGATCCTTTGCGGTATCCGGTGATCGTTATATCGGCGATCCGGCGCAGGATTTCATGCTGTCCCATGCGATGAAATATGCGAAAGGTAACGCAGCGGTAACGAATTATGTGTACTTCTGTATGCTCAATGGTAAAGGTGAGAAAGGTCAAGTGTCCGTAATCGTCAATTCAGAGGGCGGCGGCAATGCGGGAGAATCATCGTCTATCGATATCAACCTGCAGAAGATTGGGGCAGAACCGGCGGAGTATACATATTCAGCGGAATAGGAGGATAAACATGCAGATCAGAGGAAGAGAAGTTGATTTTAAAATCGGGCGTTTAAAGGATGCCGCAGCATTTGAAAAGGCTCTTGACAAGATGAGCAAGACGGAAAAGGAAGTCAATAAAAAGGGGACACTCAGCGAGATTATTGCAGCAGAGATTGAAATGTTTCGTACTTTTGTTAAAGAATCAACAGGCGAGGATGTTCTGGAAGACTGTGATGATCTGGAAGAGGCGAAAGGCGCTTACATTGATATGCTTTTAGGAATCAAAAAACAGAAAGAAACGCTGCTCGGATTTTCAATGGATGAGATCAAATGAAATGGTCAGTAACGTTTGACAAACTTCCCGGTACGGCACGCATTGGTGGGATAGTTTATGACATTTCTTTTGGCTACCGCACCATGATGGCAGCGGAGATTGAAATGTTCCGGCAGGACATCAGCGACGAACAGAAGATGCTCAATGCGCTGAATCTGTTCTATGCCCGCAATATCCCGCCGGATCTGGATGCGGCAGTTGATTATATGCTCTGGTTCCACCGCGGCGGGGAGTCTGTCCGGAAGGGCAGCGGAGCAAAAAAACGAACAGCGCGGCGGGGATACTGTTTTTTGAAGGATGCCCCGCTTATCTACGCGGCATTCCGGCAGCAGTACAGCATCAATCTCAGGCAGACGCCGAACGACTCCCTGCATTGGTGGGAGTTCCTGGCGATGTTCGAGGCGTTGGATGAAAACACCCGGATGGCGAAGGTCATGTACTGGCGGACCTGTGATACCAAAGGAATGGGAAAAGAGCAAAAAGCGTATATCAAGCAGATGCGGACACTTTATTCCCTGGAAGAGCCGCAGGCAACGATGGATAGTCGGTTGAGACTGGCAAAGCGTAACGCAGATATGCGGGCGTATGTGAAAAGAAGGATGGAAGAATGCCAAAACGGGTAAAGTGCCCTTACTGCGGTTATTCCATGCTTATTTTTTTTTCTGAAAAATCAGATTGTCATGGGATAACCGTACCGTGTAAAGGGCGGAATTGTGGAAAAGAATTTGAAATTAAGATAAAGAATGGAGAGCAAATCAAGTAGAGCCATTATGAGCCGATGATTTTCTCTTGTCCGAGAGGCGAGGTGAAATGAATGGGCTATGATGGAACTGTAAAGATTGGCACGGAACTGGATAGTAGCGGAGTCAAAAAAGGCTTAGACGAGATTAATGGAACAGCGCAGTCAGGATTCTCAAAGTTTAGTGAGATTGGAAAGAATGCGCTGTCTGTTTTTGCCGGAAATATGCTGACCGGCGTTGTATCACAGGCCAAGAATGCCGCCGGGGCTGTCCTTGATATCGGCATGAGCTTTGAGTCGGGGATGTCGAAAGTAGAGGCAATCTCCGGTGCGACCGGCGAGGACCTGGCAGCCCTGACAGATAAAGCGAAAGAAATGGGCGCAAAGACGAAGTTCAGCGCCACCGAATCCGCCGAGGCGATGCAGTACATGGCAATGGCAGGCTGGAAAACCAGCGATATGCTGAACGGCATTGAGGGTATCATGAACCTTGCCGCGGCATCCGGCGAAGATCTGGCTACGACTTCTGATATTGTCACAGACGCACTTACCGCGTTCGGCTTGTCGGCACAGGATTCTACTCATTTTGCGGATATACTGGCACAGGCATCCTCCAACGCAAACACCAACGTCAGCATGATGGGTGAGACGTTTAAATACGTGGCTCCGGTCGCTGGTGCGATGGGATATTCGGCGGAGGATGTGGCGCTGGCGGTCGGATTGATGGCGAACTCCGGTATCAAAGCCAGCCAGGCGGGCACCTCACTGAAAGCGGCGCTGGTAAACATGGTAAAGCCAACGGATGATATGCGGGGCGTCATGGAGCGGCTTGGCATATCGATCCAAAATGCCGATGGAAGTATAAAGCCGTTTGGTGAGTTGATCGGGGATCTGCGAGACAAGTTTGCGATTACCACGGACGCTGAGCGTGCTCAGAACTATGCGATGGCGGAGCAGAAACTTACAGCGGAGGGGCTGGCAGACAGCCTGTCAGGGTTAAGTGGAGAGCAGCGGAATGCACAAATCGCATACCTTGAAGGCGTTGAGCTTATCAAGGATATGACCAAAGAAGAGATTAAGGCTCAGGCAAAGCAGAAACTTGGAATCAAGCTGACGAAAGAAAGACAGCTCTCGGAGGAAGAGCTATATCAGCTTGCATCTTCCCTCGGTAAAGAATCGTTGGATGGCATGACGGCGGCGATGCAGGAGGAGGCAGCTGCAACCCTGTTCGGAAAAGAGGCTATGTCCGGAATGCTGGCGATCATCAATGCGTCGGATGCAGACTATGAAAAACTGGCAGGTTCGATCGAAAACTGCGATGGTGCAGCGGCAGCAATGGCAGAAACCATGCAGAATAACCTGGAAGGGCAGCTGACAATTCTGGGATCCGCGGCACAAGCACTCGCCTTGGAGTTGTATGAATCAGTTAAGGAACCGCTGACGAACTTCACAAAGCTGGGAATCGATGTAGTCTCAAACTTAACGCAGGGGTTTGAGGAAGGCGGCGTCGTGGGAATGATCGAAGCCGCTGGACAGATGGCAAATGCGTTTGCCGAGAATCTTCCGTCGATTATCGAACAGGGGCTTCCGCTGGTAGAGGGCTTTACCGAAAACTTACGTTCCAACGCCGGAAAACTGGTTGATGGCGGCATTGATTTGATATTAAAGCTGGCACAGGGTCTGATGGACGGGCTGCCCGCGATGCTTCAGTATGTTCCGCAGATCATCATAAACATTGCCGGAATCATCAATGACAACGCACCAAAGCTGTTAATGGCCGGTGTACAGTTGATAGTGGTTCTTGGAAAAGGACTGATTCAGGCAATTCCGGATATTATTGCAGCCTTGCCGCAAATTATCCAGGCGATCGTAAGTACCTTGCAGGCATTTAACTGGGTTAATTCTGGAATATATATTATTACGCTGCTGAGAAATGGCATTATATCAATGGTAGGTGCGATTGCCTCAGCTGCTGCAGAGATACTCAAAGCAATTGTTGGAGCAATACAGAGCTTACCGCAAAAGCTTCTTGAAATTGCCAAAAAGGCAGGTGAAGGAATTTCAAGTGGCCTAAAAGGGATGCTCGGAGCGATTAAAGGAGCGGCTACCAGCATCCTGAGTGGCATTGTGAGTGCCCTCACATCGCTGCCATCCAAACTCTTAGGTCTTGCGAAAAATGGCGCCCAGAGCATCGTCAAGGGATTCACAGGGCAGTCGTGGGGCAATATCGGAAAGAATATCATCACAGGCATTACAGCCGGAATCACGGGTTCGGTTGGAAAGCTGGCAGAGGCGGCGAAGAATGCAGCGAAGAAAGCGTTTGACGCGGCAAAGGATTTCCTTGGTATTCATTCCCCATCGAAGCTGATGCGGGACGTTATCGGTAAGAACATGATCGCCGGATTTGAGAGAGGTATCGTGGCAGAAACACCGAATCTGGAAAAAACGTCGGCTGGCTCTGCTCAAAGGGCGGTGGAGAGTATGCAGGGAATTGCATTACAGAGATCCGGAACTGTGGTAGCAGGGAATCAGGTACCGCCGGCACCAACGCCGGGCGGCGGACAAGGAAGCACAGTGGTTGTCCTCGAAAAAGGCAGCATAACCGGAGATGTGACAATGGATGGAGAAAAAGTAGGCACACTTGTAGCGCCTACAGTGGATACCGAGATTGAACGAGCGCGGAAGGAGAGTGAACGATGATTTATCCAGATGTGCAGATGGCAGATATAAAAACCTTTACAGACTGGGGGCTGAAATTGGAATCGATAAATATTTCCTTCCCCGAAGCTAAGACGGATCTGTTAGATATTCCAGGAGCGAACGGGCTCCTGGATCTGTCTGAGGTAAACGGTCAGATTTGTTATAAAAACCGAACGCTGACCTTGAATTTTTCCCTGTTTGACGATTACACGGAATGGCATGATTTAAGCAGTAAAATCGCCAAGACGTTGCACGGAAAGGTTATCAAGTGCGTTCTGCCAGACGATCCGAACTATTACTATGAGGGGCGTTTTTCATTGCAGACGACAAAAAGCAATGATGTGCTGGCGGATTTTGTGATTACTGGCGATGTGCAGCCATTTAAAATGGAACGGTACACAGCGGCGGAAAATTGGCTGTGGGATCCGTTTTCATTCGAGAACGGCATAGTCAGAGGATATAGCGGCATATCAATATCCGGTTCCCTGTCGGTTGATGTGACCGGATCTGATATGCCGATAGTTCCGGAGATTACCTGCAGTGCGGCCATGACGGTAGAGGTAGGCGGTAAGACGTTTGAGCTGACAGAAGGAGTCAATAAAAACTATGACATCATCCTGGGATCCGGAACAAACGTTATGAAATTTACTGGCACCGGCACCGTGTCGATTGATTTCAGAGGAGGTGTGCTGTAGATGTATAAAGTTACAGTGGTTACGGAGGGAAAGGAATATCCGCTTTTGAACCAGGTTCTCCGGCTGGAGAATCCAACGCTGAAAGAATATGCCGGCAACTCTCCAGGGTATCTTAAATTTAAGATTACGCCGAAGCATCCGTATTATGACAAGATTCTGCCACTGTCTTCCGAATTATTTGTTTATGAGGACGGAATGGAGATCTTCCGAGGGCGGAGCATGACGACCGAAGAAGAGTTTAACCGGACACATCAAATCACTTGCGAATCGGATCTCGCATACCTATGCGATAGCATCATCCGGCCATTTGAGTTCCAGGGCAGTATTGTGGAGTTTATGACTCAGGTGTTGAAGGTTCACAATGAACAGGTAGAGGTACGTAAACAGTATCTTCTGGGGCGCGTCAATGTGGTAGATAGTAACAACTACATTAACCGTAGCAACTCTGATTATGCGTGTTCTCTGGACTGCCTGCGGGATAAGCTGGTAAAGACCCACGGCGGATATCTCCGGACCCGGTGCGAAGCTGGAAAGCGCTATCTGGACTATCTGACGGATGGCGGCGGGACAAACGATCAGGTTATCCGGTACGGCGTCAATCTGGCAGATTACAGCAAGACACAGGATGCCACGGAGCTTTTTACCGCACTGATTCCGACCGGCGCAGACCTGGAAGATACCTCCTCCAGCGGAGAGAGTACCACCAAAACAGTCGATATTACATCCGTGAATGGCGGCAAAGATTTTATTTACGATGAGGATGCGGTGCAGCGGTACGGCTGGATCTTCCGTCAGCACAAATGGGAGGATGTCACACTGCCGGAAAACCTCATCAAAAAGGCGCGGGCGTATCTGGAGCAGTCCATCTATTTGAGTGATGTTTTAAAGCTGACGGCGGTGGATCTGGCGAACGTGAATGTCGATATCAAGCGTTTGGAAACTGGGTACTGGACAAAGGTTATATCCCGTCCTCACGGTGTGGATGTTATGTATATCCTGGAAGAACGTACGCGAAACCTGCAGGAGCCAGGAAAAGACACAGTTTCTCTGGGCGGCACGATTGCTACGTTATCTGGCAGCATGGCGAAATCCCAAAAGGAATTATCTGCGAAAGTGGAGCAGGTGGGACAGGCGGCGACAAAGGGCATCGACCAGAAGATTAATAATGCAACGCAGCTCATCAGCGGCGGACTCGGCGGATATGTAGTGATCGGGCGGTCTGAAAATGGTCATCCGGAGGAAATACTGATCCTGGACGCGCCGACAAAAGCCAACGCCAAGAATGTAATTCGGCTCAATAAGAACGGTATCGGATTTTCCACCAGCGGATACAATGGAGTGTATCGGAATGCCTGGACCATCGACGGAAATCTGATTGCGGATTTTATTACATCTGGAACAATGTACGCAGACCGGATTAAGGGCGGGACGCTGATGCTTGGCGGCGTCGGCAATTCGAACGGTGTATTGAAAGCGTATGATACTGCAGGAAATGCAATTTGTTCACTTGATAACGAGAGTTTTTTGCTTACAGGTGATGGTGTGTCAGTGAGTTTCGATATATCTCATTATGTAGGAGATTCTGGCAATGGCGATGAGGGTTTGTGGTCGGCTGTAAAAATTTCCGATAAGTATACATGTATGCATATGACTCCGGACGATCTTAGGGTGTTCGATGGGATGGATGATAATTTAGATGGCAATTATTGTGAGTTATATCATTTTGGAATCGGATTTTACGAAAACGGATCTGTGACAGCTCAACTCAACCCAGATGAGATGTATGTTGCGGGTGATGCGACTGTCGAAGGTGATTTGAATGTTACCGGAAAGAAGCACAGAACAATACAAACTCCCAATTACGGGAAAATTAGTCTATCTGCCTATGAAACAGCATCACCAATGTTTGGCGATATTGGAAGCGGGCAGATTGGAGCTGATGGTTTGTGTTACATCTGGATCGATCCGGTGTTTGTGCAAACCATCTTCGGGGAATACCAGGTATTTGTTCAAGGTTACTCAGATGCTCCGTTTTATGTCACAGAAAGGGCTTCTGGTTATTTTGTGGTTAAAGGTCCGGCCGGAGCGTCCTTTGGTTGGGAGATTAAAGCAAAGCAGGCAGGGCTTGAGCAGGAGCGAATGGACGCGTTTCACCGGAGAGAAAAGAAAGAAAAAGAGACATATGGCAAAGACGGCGCAAGATACTATCAGGAATACATGGAGGGATTGACGAAATGAAAAAAGTAACAGCAATTACAATTTTTGATACGGCAGTTGGGACAAGAGCAAGCATCGTTTACAGCGAGATCAATGATGATGGCGTGATTGTAAAGGACAATATCCGTTTGGATCGCATCATCGTGGATAAGGCAGTTCTTAAGAGTGTGGCTGCGGTAACATCCTACGCACAGGAGCTGGTTGATGGATTGGAGGGCTAAAGATGGCGGTTGATAACATTGATTTAAGCGGAGAGATTAAAGCCTGGAAAGATGCGGCTTACGGCAAGGATGTCAGGGCGGCAAATGTAGCGGCATTTGAGAAGATACAAGGAACTGTGAACGATACGGTGCAGAATGTTAATCAGGCGTCCGAGGATGCTTCCAGCGCATCGCAGAATGCACAGAAAGCGGTTGATGATATCCAGTCCGCGATCGAAACTGCCACAAGCAAAGCGAGTGAGGCGGCCGGAAGTGCAACAGCAGCGGATACCTCGAAGAAAGCGGCGGCAAGTAGCGCAGCGGCAGCGGATAATTCAAAGACACAAGCGGCAGCATCGGCAGCGGAAGCAAAAAAGATTGCTCAGGGTTTGGGCGATTTTGACGGAACGGCTGCGAAAGTCAAGATTACCGATACATACGGTTTGGTAGTGAGTGCCTTAGGGGAGAGTACCGCGCAGGCGCTGATTGATGCGATTGCCAATAAGGTTGTGAATGAGCTTATCAATAAAAATAAGATTGTAAATAACCTTCTGGCAACGGATGCCTCCACCGTTCTGGCGGGAACGCAGGGCGCGGCGCTGGATAAAAGGTTGGTGGCGGCGGAGAAAGCGGTTACTCAGTTAAATAGCGAAATAGGGTATATCCAAAATTATGATATAGATACATTATCATCTCCATCTCAATTAACTCATTCTGGTTATTATCAATTTGTAAATTGTAGTTCAACAGTTAATGATAATGCATCCACTAAATTTACAGATTATCAAATTGGAGACTTTGTAGGCTTATTAATTACGAGAAATGGCTATGCTACTTCAGATGCAGGTTGCCAATGGGGTACATTTATCATTACTTCACCTAGATTCACAAATAAGTTTTGGATAGGTCGAATTTGGGGATATAAGTTCGTAAATTTCATTAAAATTGGATCATAAGTTCAGATTATGAGAACATTACACATTATACTGGTAACAGGCGTGTCATTCAGAATTACAATGTGGATACAGCAGCTTGGAAAAAGTATGAATTTCAAATTACCATGAAATAGCGAGGCCTTATTTACCAATGCTCTTCATACTGTCAGTGCCAACGACAGTAACGGCATAAAAAATGACATGTATGCTAATTGGAATACTTTTAAAACTGGTGTAGCTGCACTTCTGTACCGAAATTCTGCCGAGGCATGGATCGGACTTATCAATAAATACGATAATGCTAAAGGAAGCGTTTTACTGATCAACTCCTGGGGCTCAATTAAAGTTTACCGACACTATGGAACCGTTTTAACTGACATATATGTGGCATCTTGAAATCGTAATTTAACTGAGTAAATTTTACAGAATCTCTCCTTTTTGATACTCTGAAAGAGCTAGAAGGGAGAGATTTTATGATTGAAGAATTATTGATGAATGTAGTAAATGCGATGAGCAACAGCCTGGATGAGGAGCAGTTGGACAAGTTGCAGAATGTCCTGTACATCAATTTCCACGGCGTGAGAGTAGTAGAAGAGAAGAATGAACTCCAGGCAACTGGCACAGACAGCGACACTGTAAAGATGCGGCTGTTTGTTGCCAGTAAAAAAGTTTCCGGACGACAAGATAACACACTGGCTCAGTACATCCGGGAAGTTACCAACTGCCGGAATGCACTCCAAAAGAACATTGAAGATATCACCACAATGGACCTACGGTGGTATTTTGGAATGCTCCGGGAGCGGAATAAAATCAGCATGGTCACTCTGCAGGGGCGGATGCGGTATCTAAATAGCTTCTGGACCTTCCTACAAAAAGAAAACCTTGTGAAAGATAATCCTGTGGCGCGAATTGAATCACTCCGGATCGAAAGCACAATCAAAAAAGCCTTTTCGGCACAGGAGCTGGAAGCCCTCCGGATCGCCTGTGAGCGTCCGCGGGATAGAGCACTGATAGAGTTTTTGTATGCGACGGGAGTGCGTGTGTCCGAGCTATGCAGCTTAAGTGTAGGAGATATAGATTTATACAAGCAGGAGTTCAAAGTTATGGGTAAGGGCCGAAAGGAGAGGAGATTATACGTCTCAGACGTAGCTTGCTTTCATCTCTACCGATATCTAAGGTGGAGAATGGCAAAAGAGGGGCTGACAATGGAAGAACTGGCGCAGAAACCGCTTTTTGTATCTGCGAAGAAGCCGTATAGCTGCATGACAGTGGCGGGAGTACAATATCTTGTGAAATCTTTAGGGAAAAAGGCAGGGGTCGGAAATGTGCATCCGCATCGATTTCGCCGAACCTTTGCGACAGATCTCTTGAATCGAGGAATGCGGATCGAGGAGGTCATGGTGCTGATGGGACACACAAAGATAGAGACCACATTAATTTACTGCAATATCAAGCAGGATAACGTGAGAGAGTCGTATCGTAAATACGCAGCATAGAAGAGGAGAGGAGTAGTTTTTTGAGTCGGCAGAAATGGCGGCTTTTTTGTTGTACATAAAAATAGGAGAGCGGAGAGAAGAGGAGATCAGGCAGCATTTTGACCCGGAAGATGGGTAAGATTTTCACGGTTAAATTACGATTTCCTTAGTTATCTATAAGACACCCACATGTGCGAACTTTCTTTAACTTCCTGCCCGTATAATAATACTGAATCTATATAAATCCTCTGAATCGACACACCTATTCTGCCGCCTACATATGTTCCAGAATTAAAATACATACCAAAATTATAAAATCGAAATTCATTGCCGGATGCACGAACCAGAGGATAGACCAGTGGAATCGAAAAAGTCACGTGGTTATTTGAATTAACGATGATAAAAACATGAATTGCTTTCCATGACAAACTGCTTATATCTACTGATGATACGCCATTTGCAAAAGATTTCCACGATAGCTCGCTATTTCATGGGGACAACCTTTTGGCATATTATCCTATTTTTAAATACGTAACCGCTTTTAAAGCCAAATTATTAAATATCTGTGAACTACCTTTGAACAAGATACGAAACGTTACGGTTCCGGTATTCGAATCGAACGAAGCCTGAATTGTGCTTTTCCAATAAGGATCATCCGTAAATGTGTTTGCCACTGTCGTTCCATATGTGCGACCATTGCCTGTTAAGATAAGTATGTCGTATACTGCAGATTCAAAAGCCAAACTTACCATATTTGCGCCGATTAAACTATTGTGCTGATATTTATAGTCCGTATTTATTGCGCTTGGAATTACATTTATCCATAGTGTTTTAGGTGTGGCATTGTTCCAGCGGGCAGAGACCTCGCTATTTAAAAGAATAACTGAATTTGAAAATACTGAGCCGAAAGGCTCTTTATTTATATATCAAAAAAAGAAAGAGAGGGAAAAGAACATGGACAAAATGATTCTCAAAGACAACACAACAATCGAACTGCAGACGGGCGCATCCCTGTCAGCGGTGACAGCCAAGTTTGACAGCAAGGATGCTATGCTGGTGGCTTGGAAAACACTGACTCCGGAAAATCTGGCAGAAGTAAAATTCCAGAATAATGCTGGAATGACTGTCGGGACATATACGGACTTGATTCTTGAATCTGAAACCTCGCAGGAAGTATCTGATGGCGTACAGACCACGTTTTCTTTCCGTGAGAAAACCGATACGGAAAAACGTTTGGATGCCCTGGAAGAGGGACAGGCGGTGCAAGATGAGGCGATCAATGATCTTGGAACAGCGACAAGCGAGCTGGCAGAGAAAGAAGGTGTAGAGTAATGGGGGCGTTTTATGGGAAAAGAATCAGAAGCGGGAAAATGACACTGGAAGAGGTGCCGACTTACTGGAAAAAAGCGACTGAAAAATGGCTGAAAGAACATCCGGAGGAGGTGGAAAGATGAGTAGAAATGCGTGCGTAACAATGCAGATGCTGGCGACCGGATTGGTGGCCTACCTCAGCGACAAGCTGGGAGTTACTTTTTATTTGCTGGGGTTGCTTCTGGCTCTCATGGTGATTGATTATCTGTCCGGTATGGCAGCAAGCAGGGTGGAGGCGTTGGAGCATCCAAACGATAAGACTTATGGGTGGAGTAGCCGCAAGGGGGCGATCGGGATCGCCAAAAAAGTGGCTTATCTGTTTGTGATCGCGGTGGCGATGGTAATTGATTACGTTATTATCCAGACATCAAGTGTGCTGGGAGCATCGCTGCCTAATACGATGCTGTCATTACTGGTAACGGTCTGGTATTTACTCAATGAGGCATTGTCGATTACTGAAAATGCCGGGCGCATGGGAGCACCAGTGCCGGAATGGCTTGCAAAATACATAGCCGTCCTTAAAAACAAGATTGACAGCAAAGGCGAAAACGGAGACAACCATGCATAGAAGGAGGTGATCCGGATATCTCCCGCGGCAGCCTGGGTCATGGCTGCCATTGCGATATCGCAACAGGGCGGACCTAGTTCCGCTCCTTACATATTATAAAGAAAAGAGGACAAATCAATGATGAAAGCAATGTTATCTCAGCCGATGGCTGGAAAAACGGATGAGGAAATTATCGCAACCAGAGAAAAGGCGATCAAGGCGCTGGAGGCGCGGGGATACGAGATCGTGAATACCCTGTTTACAGATGAGTGGTACAACCGTGAAAACATGGAGAAACGCGGCGTGGTGCAGATCCCGCTTTGCTTCCTTGCAAAGTCACTGGAAAATATGTCTCTGTGTCATGCGGCGTATTTTTGTAAAGGATGGGAACAAGCGCGGGGCTGCCGGTTAGAGCACGAGGCGGCTGTAGCTTACGGTCTGACTGTTATTTATGAGGAGTGAGATTATGAGAGATATTACATTATGCCATCCGCGTCTCCAGACCCTGACTGCGCAGCTCGTCGATAAGTGTGCCGGTGCAGGTTTGCCGATTAAAATCGGGGAATCTTTCCGGAGCGTCGCCGAACAGGACGCTCTGTATGCACAAGGACGCACGCAGCCGGGCAGTATTGTCACGAATGCAAAAGGCAGCAGCTACAGCAGTCAGCACCAGTGGGGCATCGCAGCGGATTTTTACCGCGCTGACGGAAAAGGTGCATACAACGAAGCAGGAGATTATTTCAATCGGGTTGGAGCGATCGCCAAGCAGCTGGGGCTTGCATGGGGAGGCGATTGGAAAAGCATCGTAGACAAGCCACACGTATATTTGCCGGATTGGGGCAGCGGTACTGGGATTTTGAAACAGAAATATGGGACATTTGAGGCGTTTAAAAAGACCTGGGCGGTGGAGAACAGCACGGTACCAGAACAGTCAAAAACGGTGATCACCGATCTTAAAGAAATTAAGAGCGGCATACGCGGGTTGAGAGTCACTGCGTCCTCACTTATCATACGAACAACTCCAAAAGGTACAGACACAGGCAAGCGCTACACCAAGGATCAGCGTGTGCAGCCAATTAATAAATGCTTTGCCGACGGCGATCCGTGGATCCAGACTGCGGACGGCTGGGTGTCTGGCAAGTATCTTACTGGCTGGGTGTGCCAGGACGGGCGTTGGTGGTATCTGCTGAGTGGGTACACCTACCGGCACGATGCAGTCTGCCAGATTGACGGACAGGCGTATGCGTTTGATTCTGACGGCTGGATGATTACGGCTGACCGGATAGCAGAGGACGGTCATATCCAGAATGTGTGAAGTGATGTAAAAATAGTCCTTTTTTCGTGTTGCATTCGTGTTGCATAATACCTTTAAAAAGCCTGTTTTTACATTTACATGTTTTACCTCTAAAACGCCGAAACCCCTTGAAAATAAAGGAAAAATCCAATATTTTCAAGGGGTTTCAAATATGCCGGCTGCGGGACTTGAACCCGCACGGTGTTGCCACCAATGGATTTTGAGTCCACCTCGTCTGCCATTCCGACAAGCCGGCTGTCTATCGACGCTTTTTATCTTACCAAAATTGGAGACAGATTGCAACTGTTTTTTTGTTTGTTTTGAAATTAAGAAGCGAAGCATTCGCAGGGGCTTGCGTGTTTCATTAAAATAAGGTATGATTAGGTTCAAATGGGTTTATGAACGCGTCATGCGTGAATGATAATTCATATGGAATGACAGACTGGAAAAGGAGGTGGCGTCTGTGACCTGTCGGGAAGCGGAGCGTCTTGTGACGCCGTATATCCAGGATAAACTGAGCGGGGATGAGCTGGAAGCGTTTCTGGAGCATCTGGAACATTGTCGCAACTGTCAGGAAGAATTGGAAATTTATTTTATGGTGGATGTCGGACTGAAACAGCTGGACACCGGATCGGGTACTTTTGATATCATGGGCGCACTGCAGAAGCGGATCGCTGAGTCATATGCCCGTGTGCGCCGGATGTGGCGCTTCCGGAAAATGGAGTATGCGGTCAATACGCTGGGCGTGATGGCGGTATTGGTGACGGTGATGCTGCAGGTCAGGATTTGGCTGGCACCATAGAAAAAAGCAACAAGTGATAGAACAGGAGACGGAAACAGATGGGCAAATTAGTGCTGATAGATGGTCATAGTATACTCAACCGGGCATTTTACGGGGTGCCGGAGTTGACAAATTCGAAGGGACTCCACACCAATGCAGTGTACGGATTTTTAAATATCATGTTCCGGGTGATCGAAGATGAGGGGGCAGACTATCTGGCAGTGGCATTTGACTTGAAAGAGCCGACATTCCGTCACAAAATGTATGCGGCATACAAGGGAACGAGAAAACCGATGCCGCAGGAGCTGCATGAGCAGGTTCCGGTGATGAAGGAAGTGCTGACAGCGATGGGCGTGCCGATTCTTACCAAGGCGGGGTATGAGGCAGACGATATTCTGGGAACGATCGCGAAACGCTGTGCGGCGGAGGGCGTGGAGGTTTCTATCGTATCAGGAGATCGTGACCTGCTGCAGCTTGCAGATACGCACATTAAGATTCGGATGCCGCGTACTTCGAAAGGTACGACGGAGATACGCGACTATTACCCGGAGGATGTGAAGGCGGAGTATCAGGTGACGCCGATCGAATTTATTGATGTAAAGGCGCTGATGGGCGATACTTCGGATAATATTCCGGGCGTGCCATCGATCGGTGAAAAGACGGCAACCAGCCTGATTACCACCTACGGAAGCATTGAGAATGCGTATGCACACATTGATGAGGTAAAGCCGCCGCGCGCACAGAAAGCGCTTCGGGAGCATTATGACATGGCGCAGATGAGCAAGGATCTGGCAACGATCCGCATCAATTGCGAGATTGGTTTTTCGCTGGAGGAGGCGAAGCTGGATTCGCTTTATACGCCGGAGGCATATCAGTATATGAAGCAGCTGGAATTTAAGTCCATTCTGCAGAAATTTGGTGAGGACGCCTTTGCGTCATCAGAAATGGAAAAATCTTTCCGTCTGGTAAATGATTTTGGCGAGGCACAGGTGATTTTTGACCGTGCACAGCGGGCGGAGGAGATCGGCGCGCAGCTGGTGATTGAAAAAGGAGAGGTTGTGGCACTGGCACTCTGCCTGGACGGGACATCGATCTATGCGATCCCGGCGGTTGGGTTCCTGACCGGACAGTATCTGGCGGAGGAGCTGGAACGCCTGATGGAGGTGGTTCCGTCTGTGACGGTTCTGGATCTCAAAATCCAGCTTCCATTTCTTAAAAATCACAGCCGCCGGATCGTGGACGGCATCCGGAATGCAGAAGGAAACCGTGCGGTTATGGACGCAGGCGTGGCGGCGTATCTGTTAAATCCGCTCAAGGATACCTATGGATATGATGACCTGGCGCGCGATTACCTGGATATGACCGTGCCGTCACAGGTCGATTTGCTTGGAAAAACGGCGCTGTCGGATGCATTTGAGACAATGCCGGAGAAAGCGTTGAATTGTGTCTGCTACATGGCATATACGGCGTGGAAATCGCGGGAAATCCTGCTGGGGCGGCTTCGAAGACATGGAATGCTGCATCTCTTTTATGAGATAGAGATGCCGGTTATTTACAGCCTCTACCATATGGAAGAGGAAGGTATTCAGGTGCGCCGGGAGGAATTGAAAGCCTACGGCGAACGCCTCCAGACGCAGGTAGAGAAACTGGAGCAGGAGATTTACGCCGAGACGGGCTGTGAATTTAATATTAATTCCCCGAAGCAGCTGGGTGAGGTTTTATTTGAAAAAATGTCCCTGCCGGGCGGCAAAAAGACGAAGACCGGCTATTCGACGGCGGCGGATGTGCTGGAAAAACTGGCGCCGGAGTATCCGGTTGTGCGGAAAGTATTAGACTATCGCCAGGTGGCGAAACTCAAATCGACCTATGCGGACGGGCTGGGTGCATTTATCCGGGAGGACGGACGAATCCACGGAACCTTTAACCAGACGATCACAGCGACAGGACGTATCAGCAGTACAGAGCCGAACCTGCAGAACATTCCGGTGCGTATGGAGCTGGGACGCGAGATCCGGAAGCTGTTTGTACCGCGCGAGGGCTGTGTGCTGGTTGACGCTGATTATTCCCAGATTGAGCTGCGTGTGCTGGCGCATATGTCGAATGATAAGAACCTCATCCAGGCATACCGGCAGGCGGAGGACATCCACGCGATCACGGCGTCGCAGGTATTCCATGTGCCGCTTGAGGAAGTGACACCGCAGCTTCGCCGCAATGCAAAAGCAGTCAATTTCGGTATCGTATATGGTATCAGCGCGTTTGGACTGGGCGAAGATCTCGGCATTTCCCGCAAGGAAGCGACCGAGTACATTGAGCGCTACTTTGAAACCTACCCGGATGTCAAACGTTTCCTCGATGGTCTGGTAAAAACGGGCAGGAAATACGGCGAGGTCAAGACTATGTATGGGCGTGTGAGACCGATTCCTGAGCTGAAATCCGGCAATTTTATGCAGCGTTCGTTCGGTGAGCGTGTGGCGATGAATTCCCCGATTCAGGGAACTGCAGCCGACATTATCAAGATTGCGATGATCCGCGTCGATCAACGCCTGCGCCGCGAAGGACTGCGTTCCCGCATTGTCCTCCAAGTGCACGATGAACTCCTGATTGAAACCTGGAAAGAAGAGCTGGAACAGGTGCAGTCGATTCTGGCGACGGAGATGAAACGTGCGGCGCAGCTGCAGGTGGAGCTGGAAATCGATATGAAGATGGGAAATTCGTGGTTTGAAACGAAATAATGGAAAGGTACAGATAAACATGAAGATAATCAGTATTACCGGAGGCGTTGGTTCCGGTAAGAGTGAGGTCCTGCGTGTGCTGCAGGAGGAATTTGACGCGGAAATTATTAAGGCAGATGAAGTGGCTCACCAGCTCATGGAGCCGGGTAAGAAAGGCTATCAGCATGTGGTAGAGGCGCTGGGTGATTCCTTTTTAAATAAGGACGGCAGCATTGACCGCAAAAAGCTGGCGGCGCTTATTTTCCAGAATAAAGAGGCGGTGGAGACGATGAACGCCATCATCCACCCGATGGCGTGGGAGGAGATCCGCTATGCGATCAACCATTCCGACAAGGAGATCATCGTTGTGGAGGCAGCTCTCTATGATGACGAGCACAATGCGATGTTTGATGAAATCTGGTATGTATACACATCGGTGGAGAACCGCATCAAACGTCTGATGGCAAGCCGCGGCTACAGCGAGGAAAAATGCCGGGGCATCATGGCAAATCAGGCATCCGAGGACGATTACCGGAGTTTTGCGACGCGTGTGCTGGACAACAACGGCGGGATTGAGGATATTCGGAAGCAGATAGCGTCATTTTTAGGAAAAGAGGATTAGGATACATATGCGGATGGTTAGTATTGCCAGCGGCAGCAGCGGGAATTGTATTTATATAGGAAGCGACAACACCCACGTTCTGGTGGATGCGGGGATCAGCAACAAGCGTATTGAGATGGGGTTAAATGACCTGGGGCTGAATGCGCGGGAACTGGATGGAATTCTCATCACGCATGAACATTCCGACCATATCAAAGGGCTCGGCGTGCTGGCGCGCAAATATGGCACACCTATTTACAGCACAAAAGAGACATTAGAGGAAATTCAGGATTCCAAGAGTCTTGGCGAGATTCCGGAAGATCTGATGCACCCGATTACGCCGGATGTTGATTTTATGGTAGGAGATCTGGAAGTCAAACCGTTCCGGATCGACCATGATGCAGCGAATCCTGTTGCCTACCGGGTTCAGAATGAAAAAAGATCGGTGGCGGTGGCGACGGATATGGGGCATTATTCCCAGTACATCATTGACCATCTGCAGGGGCTGGATGCGATTTTGCTGGAAGCCAACCACGATGTCAAAATGCTGGAGGCAGGACCGTATCCGTATTACCTGAAGCGTCGTATCTTAGGCGATTACGGACACCTTTCCAATGAAAATGCGGGACGGCTTTTAAGTTCCATTCTGCATGACAATTTAAAGCATATTTTCCTGGGGCATCTGAGTAAGGAAAATAATTACGAAGAGCTGGCATATGAGACGGTGCGTCTGGAGATCACAGAGGGAGATACGCCGTATAAGGCGAATGATTTCCCGATCACAGTGGCAAAACGCGATGCAGTGTCGCAGATTGTGACGGTGTAGAAGACGTAAAAGTATTAAAATTGGTTATACAAAGTCTGAAAATAAGCCAGAAGATATATTTGGGGTTATGGCTTGGAGGCATGGACAAACGTGTGGGGTTGACAGAAATATCGTTACTGTACACGCATACGTGTCCAGTAACGGAATATCATTTTAGGTGTAAAAGTCAGCAGCCGGATGGCAGTTGAGTTTTTATAGAAATTAGTAAGTCATAAAAACATTTCCGCCATAGGACGGAGAGCACACAGGAGGATGAAACCTATGAGTAAGATTATTATTACTATCGTTGGACAGGACCGCGTCGGTATCGTTGCAAAAACGTGTAATTATCTGGCTGACCACAACATGAACATTCTTGACATCACGCAGACGATCCTGCAGGAATATTTCAACATGATGATGATCGTGGATATTTCCGGTTCCAAGACATCCTTTGATGATATGGCGCATGAGCTGGACAAGCTGGGACAGGAGATCGGCGTAAAGATTCTCTGTCAGAGAGAAGAGATTTTTACCAGTATGCACAGAATCTAAGCAAATATTTTCAGAAAGGACGTAAAACCAATGATTAACATGCAGGAAGTTCTGGAAACTAATAACATGATCGCGCATGAAAAACTGGATGTGCGGACGATCACGATGGGTATCAGCCTCTTAGACTGTGTGGACAGTGATCTGGCGAAGATGAATGAGAAGATCTACAATAAGATTACAACTTATGCGAAAGATCTTGTATCGACCGGCGATGCCATCGGACGTGAATTTGGGGTTCCGATCGTCAATAAACGTATCTCGGTTACTCCGATCGCGCTGGTAGGTGGAAGTGCCTGCAAGAAGAGCGAGGATTTTGTAGAGATTGCGAAAACACTTGATAAGGCAGCGAAAGAAGTGGGCGTCAACTTTATCGGAGGCTATTCCGCATTGGTTTCCAAGGGAATGACACCGGCGGAAGAGCTTCTGATCCGCTCGATCCCGCAGGCACTTGCCTGCACCGACCGTGTGTGCAGCTCCATCAATGTCGGTTCTACCAAGACAGGTCTTAACATGGATGCGGTCCGTCTGATGGGCGAGATGGTTGTGGCAACCGCAGAGGCAACGAAGGACAATGATTCCCTCGGCTGTGCGAAGCTGGTTGTATTCTGCAACGCGCCGGATGATAACCCGTTCATGGCAGGTGCATTCCATGGCGTGACTGAGGCGGATGCGATCATCAACGTCGGCGTCAGCGGTCCGGGAGTTGTAAAGACGGCTCTGGAAAAGGTACGTGGCGAGAACTTTGAGGTGCTGTGTGAGACGATCAAGAAGACGGCGTTCAAGATCACCCGTGTTGGACAGCTGGTAGCACAGGAGGCGTCCAAACGTCTGGGCGTTCCGTTTGGCATCATTGATCTGTCGCTGGCACCGACTCCGGCAGTCGGAGACAGTGTGGCGGAGATTCTGGAAGAGATCGGCTTAGAGCGCAGCGGTGCCCCGGGTACAACAGCAGCGCTGGCAATGTTAAATGATCAGGTTAAGAAGGGCGGCATCATGGCGTCCTCCTATGTTGGCGGACTCAGTGGTGCGTTTATTCCGGTCAGCGAGGATCAGGGCATGATCGATGCAGTTTCTGAGGGTGCGCTTACGATTGAGAAGCTGGAAGCAATGACCTGTGTCTGCTCTGTAGGTCTTGATATGATTGCGATCCCAGGCGATACGAAAGCGACCACGATCGCCGGTATCATCGCGGACGAGGCGGCAATCGGCATGATCAACCAGAAGACAACGGCAGTCCGCCTGATTCCGGTCATCGGGAAAACAGTGGGCGATACGGCAGAGTTCGGCGGTTTGCTTGGCTATGCGCCGATCATTCCGGTCAACCGTTTCTCCTGCGACAACTTTGTCAAACGTACCGGACGTATCCCGGCACCAGTACACAGCTTTAAGAACTAATAGGAGTTTCATATGGATAAATCACAGGAACTGAGAGAGGTGCTTCTGCGGTATCTTGATGCCGATCTGGAGCGAATCATTTTCAGCAACCCGAGAACCCGTGAATCCTATCTGAAATTAACCGTGCGTCCTCTGCTTCTGCGGGGGGCGCTTGCTTTTCAGACGGAAGAATTTACGGAAAAACAGGCATTTCAGAAAAATCAGAACGCAGAAAAGACCGTCGAGTACCTGCTCGGAGAACTGGAAAACCGTTACCGCAATGCGGAGATCGCGTCGCTTCACGGGATTGTCAATATTCTGATCAGTAAGAAGGGGACAGTGACGATCAAAGAGAAGAAGGTAGGGGTTAAAAGGGCAGAGAATCGGACGGTATCGGTGGCAGCAGGTGATGTGCAGAAAGCTGGAAAGCAGATGCCGGCGAAGAGTCATGCAGATGTGAAAGAAAATTCGCTCGAAAAATCGGGTCAGAGTCAGTCAAGTCACGAAAACGGAAAGATGCAGAGAAGTGCTAAAATACAGGGAAATGGTAAACTGCAGAGCAATGCGAAACAGCAGAAAAATGCAGGAACAGGACTGTCGGCTGGCATGGATGCCGCAGCGTTTTCAGAACGTCTGGCTTCGTTATCCCATAACCGTACTAAAAAATACGTCCTTCAGGAAGGCGTCCCAGTCCCATTTCTGGTAGATCTCGGTGTCATGACGGCAGAAGGCAAAGTTGTGAAATCCCGCTACGACAAATTTCGCCAGATCAACCGTTTCCTGGAATTTATTGAGGATGTACTTCCGAATCTCGATCCGAACCGGACGAATACGATCATTGATTTCGGATGCGGGAAATCATATCTGACGTTTGCGATGTATTAGTATCTGCATGTGCTGAAAAAATATTCGATCCGTGTCATCGGTCTGGATCTGAAAAAAGATGTCATTGCGCTCTGCAACCGCCTGAGCAAGAAGTTTGGATTTGAGAACCTGACCTTCCTGCACGGCGACATCGCCGGATATGAGGGCGTCGATCAGGTCGATATGGTCGTGACGCTGCACGCCTGTGATACAGCGACCGATTATGCGCTGGCAAAAGCGGTCAAATGGGGCGCAAAAGTCATTCTTTCCGTTCCATGCTGTCAGCATGAGATTAACAAGCAGATTCAGAACGACCTTCTGTCGCCGGTTTTACAGTACGGTCTTCTGAAAGAACGTATGTCGGCGCTTCTGACCGACGGAATCCGTGGGCAGCTCCTCGAAATGTCCGGCTACCGGACGCAGATTCTCGAATTCATCGACATGGAACATACACCGAAAAACATCATGATCCGTGCGATCCGCCAGGGCAAGAAAGCAGACGGGGCGGCATTAGAGACAATGATGAAGGAATTGCATGTGAAGCCGACATTGTATGGATTGTTGGTGGGGGAAGAGGCGTAGGAAATTTAGAAAGCACTTTTATGGGGGTTGATAATGCTGGACAGTTATAGCTGATAAAACCTCTTCGCAAATTCCAAAAACACCCCGCCTTCCTCCGCCATATACTTAACCGGTGAATACACCAGATAGAGTTTCCGGAGAAAGGCAGCTTCCCCAAGCGGAAAGAGAAGCAGTTTCCCCTGCCGTGCATCTGCCTGTATAGTTGCTTTTGAGAGAATGGAGATGCCCATTCCCAGCATGATACACTGCTTGAGGGCGGCGGCATCGTCCATCACGGCAATAACATTTAAATCATCGAGTGAAAGCCCTTTATTTTTCAGGAAATAAAGGGTTTCCTGTTTTGTGCCGGAATTATCTTCCCGGAGCAGAAACGGTTCTTTTAAAAGGGCATCCAGCGGTGATGGAATAGACTGGTAAGCCTGATAATGCGGTGTGGCGGGGGCAGCGATCACAAGCTCATCGGAGGCAAATGGGAGAAATTCGCAGGAGGTGTCCGAGGTAGTAGTTCCGACCAGACCGATGTCGCAGATGCCGTCATCCACCTTATGTACAACGTCCAGGCTGTCTGAGCAGGAGGCATAGACACGGATATCAGGATGAACTGCGTGATAAGCGCTTAAAAGTTCCGGCAGAAAATAAAGGGACGGAACGGAGGATGCGCCGATCCGAAGCTGCGGTTTCGTCTCGTTGGCGAGTTCCACGATTGCTTTCTGCTGCAGGGTCAGAATCTCCGTGGCATAGGAATATAATTTTGTCCCGGCAGGAGTCAGGGAGAGCGATTTGGTGGTGCGCTTTAAAAGCTGGGTGTGAAATTCCTCCTCCAGACTGCGGATGTGGGCGCTGACAGTCGGCTGTGAGATGTACAGCTTCTGGGCGGCAAGCGAAAAACTCTGATATTTGACGGTGTACACGAAAGCTTCTAATTGGCGGATGTCCATATATTTAAAATCCTTTCTATAGATAAAATCAATTTTTAATGATTCTGTGATAAAATCCAAAATTAAAATGAATAGTAGACAGGTGAAAACAATCTCTAAAGAAGAGTGTAGCTTTATTTATTGAAAATATCAATAAGTTTATAGCAAATATCAATATAAACGATTTTACCATAAAAATACAGGATGTTATACTTGTCTGCGGAAAGTATGGATAGATCCATGAAATGTACGCGCTTGAAATTTTTCTTGTTTGATTTTGTGAGATGATTTTTTTGCCAGATGCACTCAAATTTCTGATATGTATTGATGAAATGCGAGTGTGGTGCGTGAAATCACCCACAATGACGAGGGTGAGAAAAACTTTAAGAGTACATGAAATAAAAAAGGAGGCAGGTATGAAAGTATTTGACAAGACATGGAAGCTGGCAGTGGCAGGCGCGCTTGTGGGTGTGCTGGCAGCATTGCTGGCGTATTTTGGAAATCCGGCCAATATGGCGATCTGTATTGCGTGCTTCGTACGTGATACGGCGGGCGCGCTGAAACTTCACTCAGCAGCACCGGTTCAGTATTTCCGTCCGGAGATTGTAGGATTTGCAGTGGGAGCATTTGCGATCTCACTGGTGACGAACGAGTATAAGGCGACAGCAGGTTCTTCACCGATGATCCGCTTTGTTCTGGGTGCGATCATGGTAATCGGCGCGCTGGTATTCTTAGGGTGTCCGCTGCGTATGGTTCTGCGTATGGCAGCCGGTGACCTGAATGCGTATGTAGCGCTGGTTGGATTTGCAGGCGGTATTGCAACTGGTTCGTTCTTCCTGAAAAAGGGATTTTCACTGGGCAGAGCGTATGAGACGCAGAAATCAAGCGGATATGTGCTTCCGGTGCTCCTTTTGGCGCTTTTTATCATTGGAGCAGTAACAGGCGTATACGCAGCCAGCACGGAAGGACCGGGAAGCAAGCACGCACCGGTTCTGATTTCCCTGGTTGCGGCTCTCCTGATTGGTGCATTGGCACAGAAGAGCCGTATGTGTTTTGCAGGTAGCATCCGTGATGTGATTCTGATGAAAAACTTTGATCTGCTCAGCATTATCGGCGCACTGTTTGCAGTCATGCTGATTTTTAACCTTGCAACTGACAATTTCCATTTGAGCTTTTCCGGTCAGCCGATCGCGCACTCCCAGCATCTCTGGAATATTCTGGGTATGTATGCCGTTGGATTTGCAGCCGTTCTGGCTGGCGGATGCCCGCTGCGTCAGATCATTCTGGCAGGGCAGGGCTCCTCGGACAGTGCGGTAACCTTTCTGGGAATGCTGTTAGGGGCGGCACTTGCACACAATTTTAACCTGGTTGGTGCGGCAGCAAAAGCGGCAACCGAGACAGAGGCAGCCGTTTTGGGTGGTCCGGCGATGCCGGGCAAAATTGCCGTAATTGTATGTATTGCCCTGTTATTCGTGATTGCAGCGGCAAATATGAAACGTAGAAAGAAATAAAGAAAAGAGGAAACGGAAAATGTCAGATTTTGTTGAGGTAGATGTGCGGGGACTCTCCTGTCCGGAACCGGTTTTGATGGTGATGGATGCGATGGATGAACATCCGGGAAAACAGATCCGTGTGCTTGGCGATGAGGCACACACCCGGACGAATATTGAGCGCACGTTGGAGTATCATGGAAAAGAGGGGCACACCGAGGTGCTGGAAAACGGCTGTTTCACCATTACCTTTGAAGCGTGATGCTGCTCTGGAATATTAAATAGGTGGAAATGATGAGGCAGAAACGGGAATATCGGATTTTTACCTTTCACACGACGGCTGCGGCGATGGAGATGGAGGCATTCTGCCGGGAACAGGGAATCAGAGGGCGCCTGGTGCCTGTCCCACGCGAACTCTCAGCAGGCTGTGGAATTGCCTGGCGGATGGAACCGGCGGAATATGAACGGTTTCAGGGAGTGATTGCGGAGAGCCAGATTGAGATCGAGCAGAGCTGTGTGATGATGAATTAAACAAAATGTTATGTTAGAGCAGATATCATAGAAAAAGTATATAGGAAAAAGCGGCGGTATCGGCAGCAGCGAGACATTCAAAAAAGAATGGAGCGCTGACAGTGTGATACCGCTGCTTTTTGGTGTGTAAATCGAGGTCAGAATGAGGTCATTGAGGTCAGAAATCAAATCATGACCTCGATGACCTCATTTGTGACCTCGATGATCCCAATATTTTGAAATATTATTCTCCCGCCTTCGCCTCATTCAGCAGCCGTGCAATCTCCCCGCGCACCAGCGAGAATGCAACCTCATTCCGCCCGCTGTTGGTAACCACATCCGCATAGGCGCGGGTCGGTTCTACAAAGAGGGCATGCATCGGTTTGACGGTGGTCAGGTACTGATCGATGATGTTTTCGATATCGCGTCCGCGCTCTTTCGTGTCACGTAAGATTAGGCGGAGAATTCGCTCATCGGCATCGGCATCGACGAAAATGCGGATGTCGAGCAGATTGCGGAGTGCTTCGTCATAGAGAACGAGAATGCCCTCCAACAGGATAACCGGGCGCGGCTCGATGTGAATGGTTGCTTCGGCGCGGTTGTGGTTGGCGTAGTTGTAGGTTGGACAGTCGATCGCCTCCCAGTTTTTCAGTTTATTAAGGTGCTCAAGAAGCAGCTCTGTTTCAAATGCATCCGGGTGGTCGTAGTTCAGCTTTTTGCGCTGTTCAAATGGCATGTCATCGTGGGCGCGGTAGTAGTTGTCGTGGTAAAGCACGGTTACCTGATCACCAAATGCGTCTTTCAGACGGTTTGTAAAAGTGGATTTTCCTGAACCGGTTCCTCCGGCAATTCCGATGATAATAGGTGATTTTCTATTCACTATGTTTTCCTCCATTTGTAAGTTTTATCTCAGTCGAGAAGAGTCCCACCTCTTTAGGTGGCGAGTAATAGCAAATTTGTCTCAGTGGGAGGTGGGTCTCCGACTGAGATAAACGCTCCGCGGGGATGCGCAGTGATTCTGTATGGAATATGTCAGCTTTGCTGACCAGAATCACGCGCCAAGTCTCACGGACGTTCGACTTGAAAATTGGTTCATTTTTATACAAAAACCAGTCCTTCTGTATATTCATTTTGAAATACGCCGCTGCGCTTCATCCGCACCGTCTGGTATAAATGCGAGGCGTACACCTCCTGCTCCAGCAGCGCGAGCGCCGACGGGGAGAGGTTCTGGGCGGCATCTGCCATTTTAGTGATGAGGGGGATGCTGCTTTTTTTATGCAGACAGGAGAGCAGAGGGCTGCTCTGCCTGCGAAAACCGAGAATTCGTGCATAGAGTGCATAGCCCTCGTCCTTCCACCGGGAAATATCTTCCTCGCGCATACCGAGTACCAGATGCAGAAGCGCCCGGCTGACACGCGTGTAGGTAAGCTGGCGCGTCTTTAACGCCTGAATCCGTTCTTCAAAAGAGAGAGGAAAGTAAGGTGGTTTTGCAAGACGGGCGGCAAGCTCCGGGGAGAGATCTGCGATAGAGAATGTCGCCTGCATCTGTAAAACAGCAGCATTCAAAAGCTCTGAAAAATCATCCACAAAAACTGGAACCGCACCTGTATATGCGGGATGTGTTACGGCTGGCAAGTGAGATGCCAGAATATCGAGCAAATCTTTGTCTTTTGAAAGTGAGTTTCGAATTATCCCGCGAATTGCCGAAGCCGATGGAAAGTTAGCATCTGCCAGTGTATCTTCATGATATCCGCTTCCCTTCCGCGAAATCGTATAAAATTCCATCGGACTATGCAGATCTTCCGCCGCCCGCAGATATTCAATCCCGAGAATATTGTTCGGAGAAGTCAGAACCGAAGCCCATGTATCCTCCATTTCCAGCGCCTTCGCCCGTGCCTGCGGATAAGTCAGTCCCGCCTTCAACCCTTTCCGCAGCCGTTCCTGAAATTCTGCCGATTCGTGGTTCAGCGCAGAAGCAGCCTGCTTAAGGAATTCAATCTGCCCGCATTCACTGCCGAACACAACGGCATCCACACCGATCGCCGACAGAAGCGCGACTCCATAGGCGGCAAATTCATGCGCCGAAGCGGTAGAAAAAGCGACCGGCATCTCAAGTACCAGGTCGGCACCGGCGAGAAGAGCGGCTTTTGTACGACGGTACTTATCAAAGATGGCGGGTTCGCCGCGCTGGACGAAGCTGCCGCTCATCAGGACGACGCAGTAGTCTGCGCCGGTCAGTTCCCTTGCCCGCTGCATATGATACAGATGTCCGGCATGGAACGGGTTATATTCGGTAATTAAACCTACGATTTTCATAAATTTCAATCCTGTTTTTTGCATTTTTGCGAAGAATTTTGTAGCAGCCTTTTATAATAGAAGTAAAAACAAAAGTCTGTTGCTGTTGCGGCAGAAAATTCTGTAAAAAATAGCAGCCATTTTCTGCCTCATTTACATTATATAGTGGAAGTGCGGGAGCGTAAAGGACAAATTATAGTGCATCTTGTTAAAAATTTAATTAATCAAAAATTTGAAAATCGCTCTTGTATACAATAAACAACTGGTATATAATGTTAGCAGTAATAGACACACACTTATGAAAGGGGTTTTATAACCATGGCATTTATTGACAAAATTAAGGAAAGAGCAAAAACTGACAAAAAAACCATCGTTCTTCCAGAGTCAATGGACAAGAGAACATACGAGGCAGCTGAGAAAATTCTGAAAGAGGGTATCGCAAATCTGATCATCATCGGTACTCCGGAGGAGATTGAGAAAAACGGCAAAGGCTTCGACATTTCCGGTGCCACCATCGTTGACCCGTACAATGATCCGAATAAGCAGAAATACATCGACAAGTTCGTTGAATTAAGAGGCAAAAAAGGTGTTACTCCGGAAGTCGCAAAAGAGCAGATGGAGAAAGACTATATGTACTATGCTTGCCTGATGTGCAAGTGCGGCGATGCTGACGGCGCTGTATCTGGTGCATGCCATTCTACCGGCAACACCATTCGTCCGGCTCTGCAGCTTCTGAAGACCAAACCGGGTATTAGCTCTGTATCTGGCTTCTTCCTGATGGAAGTTCCGGATTGCGAGTTTGGTGAGAACGGTCTGTTCGTATTCGCTGACTGTGCAGTAAACACTGACTTCGATTCCAACAAGCTGGCTGAGATCGCTGGTCTGTCCGCAGAGAGCTTCAAGATGCTGGTTGGCGCAGAGCCGAAGGTAGCTATGCTGTCCTATTCTTCTATGGGTTCCGCTAAACATGATGATGTTACCAAGGTAGCAGATGCAGTTAAGATTGCTCATGAGAAGTTCCCGGAACTGAAACTGGATGGCGAGCTTCAGCTTGATGCAGCACTG
Organism: Clostridium sp. AF35-15; assembly: GCF_003477745.1. Taxonomy (NCBI): domain Bacteria; kingdom Bacillati; phylum Bacillota; class Clostridia; order Eubacteriales; family Clostridiaceae; genus Clostridium; species Clostridium sp. AF35-15. The sequence continues at coordinate 41,144 of NZ_QUDY01000005.1, forward strand.
GTTCCGTCTGTAGGCGAGGCTAAGGCACCGGGCAGCTCCGTAGCTGGACATGCTAACACCTTAGTATTCCCGTCCCTGGAAGCAGGAAACATTGGTTACAAACTGGTTCAGAGACTTGCAAAAGCAGGCGCTTATGGTCCGGTTCTTCAGGGTCTGTCCATGCCGGTAAACGATCTGTCCAGAGGATGCTTCGCAGACGATATCGTAGGCGTAGTAGCTATCACAGCTGTACAGGCTCAGCAGGCATAATTAATACCAATTGGAATCAAATGGATGGAGAACTGGCACCGCGTCAGAGAATCTTAAATCCGTTTAATTAAGAATTAAAAGTGATAATTACAGTTCAGCCCGGTATTCATACATAATCCTGCAGTTCACAACAGGGCAGTGCAGACGTTTTTGCAGATGCTTCCGTGTGAACCGCATATAGAGAATACCTGCGGCTGAATTGTGATGTTATAAAGAAAGGAATCTATTACCATGAATATTTTAGTTATTAACTGCGGAAGTTCTTCCTTAAAGTATCAGTTAATCAACTCTGAGACAGAGGGCGTTCTGGCTAAGGGTCTTTGCGAGAGAATCGGCATCGACGGTATGCTGACTTACCAGCCGGAGGGCGGCGAAAAAGAGAAATCTGAGATCGCTATGCCGACCCATACAGAGGCTATCAACGCAGTTCTGGCAGCCCTGACTAACGAGAAGAGCGGCGTTATCAAGAGCCTGTCTGAGGTAGGTGCAGTTGGACATCGTGTCGTACACGGCGGCGAGAAATTTACTTCTTCCTGCTTAATCAACGACGAGTCCATGAAAGCGATCGAAGAGTGCAACGATCTGGCACCGCTTCACAACCCGGCAAACCTGATCGGTATCCGTGCCTGCCAGGAACTTATGCCAGGCGTACCGATGGTAGCTGTATTTGATACCGCTTTTCATCAGACCATGCCGGATGTTGCTTACACCTACGGTATTCCGTATGAATACTATGAGAAATACAAAGTTAGACGTTACGGCTTCCATGGTACTTCCCACAGCTACGTATCTAAGAGAACCGCTGAGATCGTGGGAAAACCGTATGATCAGATGAAGATCATCGTTTGCCATCTGGGTAACGGCGCCAGCATCTCCGCTGTAAACTGCGGCAAATCTGTAGACACCAGCATGGGTCTGACTCCACTGGAAGGTCTGGTTATGGGTACACGTTCTGGTGACCTCGATCCGGCTATCATCGATTTCGTAGGTAAAAAAGAAGGTCTGTCCCTGGATGAGATGAACGAAGTCCTGAATAAGAAATCCGGTATGCTCGGTATCTCCGGCGTATCCAGCGATGGTCGTGATCTGGAAGCAGCAGCTGAGACTGGCAACAAGAGAGCACAGCTGGCTCTGGACGTATTCGATTACCGCGTAATCAAATATATCGGTGCATACGCAGCAGCTATGAACGGTGTAGATGCTATCGCATTTACCGCTGGTATCGGCGAGAACAACATCAAGATGAGAAAAGATGTTTGCAGCAGCCTGACCTACTTAGGCGTTAAACTGGATGAGGAGAAGAACAACGTAAGAGGTGAGGAGAGAATTATCTCTGCTGACGACTCCAAGGTTCAGGTTCTCCTGGTTCCGACCAACGAAGAGCTGGCTATCGCTCGCGAGACTCTTGCACTGGTAAAATAATTAAATATGAATTAAAATTTGCAAAAATATGTAAAATTAATCATTGACAAACGCGTTCGACCTTTGTATAATATCAAAGTGCGTATTAGGAGATTAGTATGCTGATTCATTTATCGGAACTTTTTAACTGCGAGGGTAGAAAGAAAGTCTATACAGTCGAGACTGCGCTGGACTCTGTCGATTTTGACGGAGAGACGTTTCAGATTGAGAAGGCTGAGCCTTTTGAACTGGAACTGACGGCTAAGACACGGCATAAGTATACGATGAGTGGTCATGCGACGCTGACGGTGGGAGGTCACTGTGCGCGTTGTCTGGAGCCAGTATCTTTCGACTGCGAACTGGATTTTGGACGAGAGTTTGAGGTGCAGGATGGTCAGGAGGAGAGTTTAGATGATGAACCCTTTATGAAGGGGTACAATCTGGATGTAGACCAGTTGGTTTGCAACGAACTGCTACTGAGCTTGCCTATGAAAGTCCTGTGCAGAGAAGACTGCAAGGGGATTTGCAATAGATGTGGTACAAATCTTAATCTTCGGACTTGTACCTGTGACACTAGGTCGCTCGATCCAAGGATGTCGGTTATCCAGGAGATATTCAATGAATTTAAGGAGGTGTAACCATGTCTATCTGTCCTAAGAACAAATCTTCCAAAGCAAGAAGAGACAGCCGCAGAGCTAACTGGAAAATGAGTGCTCCGAACTTAGTAAAGTGCAGCAAGTGCGGTGCTCTGATGATGCCTCACAGAGTGTGCAAAGCTTGCGGAAGCTACAACAAGAAAGAAATCGTTAAAGTAGAAGACTAAGCTACAAGTATTGAAAAATAAGGGGTTAAGCGATTTTTGCTTAACCCATTTTTCGTATTTTAGCCCATTTTTAGCCCATTTCAAGAGGGTGTTTAACAGGTGTTTTTGGGTAGATTTTAGCAACTATAACTTATGGCTTATAAAATGTGGTCAAAAACAGGAGAGATTATTAATTTGCAATAATCTCTCCATTTTTTATATTTCGTGAATATTATCAAATCTGTGATTTTTATTAGTAAAAATGTAAAAAATGGGGATAGAAGAGCATTAAGCTCAACTATCCCTATAAGAATGTTATTTAACAAAGTATTTTATGTACTGTTATTTGTTATTTAACTTTTACTAGCGAAAGTCATATATGTGCCTCCTGTAAATGAAAATATATTTCTAATTACAGGGGCCGCTCTCGCTACTTCTGAAAAAGATCAATAGCGAGAGCGGTCGCATATTTTGACATTTTTGTCAAGTATCAATTTAAAAATATGTTAGACTCCTATAGGGGATTTAACGCTAAAGCTTAACTTACTGACATTGGTTCATGGGTAGGCACTTTTGGAACCGAAAGTGCCGTAAGAAAACGTGGTGGCAGCAGGAATTTGCCGTGTTTAAATGCGAAGCCACGGCAAATTCAGTTACTGGACACGTATGTGTGTACAGTAACTGAGATACTATGTAGATGGCGGTGTTGTATGCAAAAAGGTGTACAATACCGCTATTTTTTGTTAATATAGAGAAGAAGAAAAAAGAGGGATATTGTTTTATAAATATCACGTTAGGAGGTTTTACATATGAAAAAGGGAAAATATTTACTTTTGACCGTCACAGCCGCCGCGCTTCTGGCGGCGATCCCATTTCAGGCATTTGCGTCGAAGGATACGGAGGACCGCAGCCCGGTTGGCTCGATCGGCTTAAATGTTTCGTCCTCGATCCATGTCGGTGATGAGAGTTCAGATGTGGATGTTTCGCTCGATTTCGGTGACTGCGATATTTCCAATGTTGATGTGATCAATGAGCCGTCCGGCAAATGGGTGGACAAGGATAAGCCAAAGCTGGAGGTTACTCTGGAGGCGGACGATGATTATTATTTTAAATCCGGTTATGCGAAAAAGAATGTAACCCTGAGCGGTGACAGTGCGACGGTTACTTCTATCAAGCGCAAGGGCGATGAGGAACTCCGGGTCGTGATCACCCTGAAAGCTTTAAAAGGAACCTCCAGTGATTACAGCCTGGATGTTGATGAGGCAGAGTGGGATCAGATGGATGGCGTTGCAGAGTGGAACGGCAGTGAGGATGCGAAATACTATGAGCTGCGCGTTTACCGGGATGAGAAATTTTTAAGTACGGTAAAACCGGGAAAAGAAACGAAATACAATCTTGGACGTTATCTTACGCAGGCGGGAACCTACACGTTTGATGTGCGCGCGGTTTACAGCGATTCACGGCACGGCGAATGGCAGACATCGGATTCCTTCACAATCACGGCGGAGCAGGCGCAGGAAATTCAGAAGACGCTTGTCTTCAAGGAAGCAGGCAGCGGTCCGGCAGCCGGTGCGTGGGAACAGGATGCGCTTGGCTATAAATACCGCAATTCCGATGGAAGCTATGTGACCAATAACTGGCAGCAGATCGGCGGTGTGTGGTATTTCTTCGATGAAAATGCATATTGCAAGACGAATACCTGGGTGTTCTGGAATGGAAAATGGTATTATCTGGATGTAAACGGTGCGATGTTAGTTAATACGACGACGCCGGACGGCAAGCAGGTCGGGGAAGACGGGGCGCTTCTGTAAAATGTTTAAGAAACAATTTTGATGAAAATCCGTCAGGGAAGATGGAGACAGAATTGTAAAATAGATGTGAGAAGAGGCAGATTGCACGGAATATGCGGTCAGTCTCTTTTACATTTAAAAGCAGAGAAAAATAAAGAGAATATTTGCAAACAGAACGATGGGTAGAATGAAAACACATACATGAAAAGAGTGCTGAAGAACAAGCTGACAGTTATTTCTGATGAAATAAAAAAAATAACAAAAAGTATACTTGCATATTGTGAAATAAGTAGTAAGATAGAGGTGGTATCTCATGACTGCCTATTTTTTAACAATCTAGGGGAAGAGGCGGTCTGAGAAGAGACTGCAAGGGGTTCTAAGCCAGTATGGAGGATGGCAGAAAAAGGACTGACAAAGGAGGGGCACAAAGATGGCAGCACAAATTTTGGCTGTGATTATTTTTATTGTAATGTTTGGACTTATCATCTGGGATCACATTGAGAGGCATATCGTATCGCTCGGATGCGGGCTTCTGACGCTGGTGCTGGTGTTTGGCGTCTGTATGCACAGTGAGGCGGCAGCGGCGGAGACACTGAGCCTGCACAGCTTCATGGTTCCGAACTTCTGGTTTCAGACCGAGGCGGCGGCAGAGTCCTCGAGCGGCATCAACTGGGCGACGATTCTTTTTATTGCCGGTATGATGCTGATGGTGGAGGGCATGGAGCGCGCGGGATTTTTCCGGTGGCTGTGCCTGACAATCGCCAAGGCGGTACATTATAAGACGATCCCGATTTTTATTTCATTTATGCTGATGTCGGCGTTTCTGGCGATGTTTATCGACAGTATTACCGTTATTCTTTTTTTGGCAGCGGTCACGGTAGAGCTGGCGCATCTTCTGCATTTTGATCCGATTCCGATGATCATTTCAGAGATCTTCTGTTCGAATCTGGGCGGCTCTGCGACGATGTGCGGCGATCCGCCGAATATCATCATCGGAACCTCGCTCGGATATTCATTTAAAGATTTTATTTTAAATACAGGTATGATGGCGGGTGTTTCGCTGATTTTTATCGTACTGTTTTTCTATTTTTCCTTTAGGAAAGAATTAAAGGCGAGTGAAAAGCATGACGAAGCGGTTACATATCCATCCCCACAGGAGGCGATCGCGGATCGGAAACGGTTTGCGGTCAGCGTGGTGATCTTTGCGGCGGCGATCGTGATGCTGGTGACGCATGCACAGACGGGACTGACAGTTGCGACGATCGGCGTATTTATCGGTGCTTTTTCACTGCTGGCATCCGGCGGTGAGGCGCTCAGCATGATTAAGAAGCTTGACTATAAGACGCTGCTATTCTTCATTGGTCTTTTTGTCGTGGTCGGCGGCATGGAGCAGACGGGCGTCCTAAATTCTTTAGCAGGGATCATTGACGCAGTCAGTGGAAATAATGTAAAATGGGTAGTAGCGATTGTGCTGTGGCTGTCGGCGCTTGCGAGTGCATTTGTGGACAATATCCCATTTGCGGCAACGATGATCCCGGTTATCCGGAGTCTGGCGCAGGCAGGCGGCATGGATCTCTCGGTTCTGGCGTGGGCGCTTTCGATGGGTACGGATATTGGCGGCTGCGGAACTCCGATCGGAGCCTCGGCAAACGTAGTTGGTATCTCAGTGGCAGCGAAAAACGGACATTTTATCGGCTGGGGGAAATATTGCCGGTATGCAGCTCCGGCGACGGTGCTGGTAATCCTGATTTCCATGGTTTGTATATATGTGAGATACTTTTAAGGGGGCTTTTATATGGAGGAGAGGAAAAACAGAGTGATCATCTCGGTCAGCAGACAGTTTGGCAGCGGTGGACACAAGATAGCGGAAGCGCTGGCAGAGCATTTTGAACTTCCGATTTATGATCATAGGATGCTGGACAGTATTGCCAAGGAAAAGGGTGTGGATCCTCGTGTGCTGGAAAAATACGACGAGAAGCCGCTAAACCGTTTTCTGGCGCGCAATGTCAGCGGATTTTCAAGCTCTCTGGAGAACAATCTGGCGCAGATGCAGTTCAGTTACCTGAAAGACAAGGCCGATTCAGGGGAATCGTTTGTGGTAGTTGGACGGTGTGCGGAGACGGTTTTAAAGGAATATGACGGACTGATCACGATCTTTGTGCTGGGCGATGAGGAAACACGGGTGAAGAGAATTGAGCAGCTGCACGGACTTTCAGAGGACGAGGCGAAACGTCTGGTAAAGACGAAGGACTGGCGGCGGAAATCCTACCACAACTGTTACAGCCGCGGACGCTGGGGAGATTCCAGAAATTATGACCTTTCGATCAACAGCAGCCGGCTGGGAATTGAGGGAACGACGAAGATGCTGGAGGAGTATGTGCAGGCGCGGATGGACGCGATGCAGAAATAAAATAATAGAGATATCGAAGGAAAAGAGAAAGGGGAACGTGTGCATAGGCGGCGCACGTCCCCCTTTCCCTTTTTCTGCCGAGGTGTTATACTGTTACTGTTCCCAGGTGGGCACTTTTGGAACCGAAAGTGCCGTAAGAAAACGTGGTGGCAGTAGGAATTTGCCGTATTTAAATGCGAAGCCACGGCAAATTCCGTTACTGGGCACGTATGCGTGAACAGAAACGTTATACTAAAAAATATGGAATTAGATAGAAAAATCGTATTTGCTATCTGTTCGATCTTGTTTTATAGTATATAAGATATTTAATAGGAGTTTGATGATATATGACAGAGTTAAAAAAAGAAAAAAAGACCGGTCTCGTTCTGGAGGGCGGCGGGATGCGCGGTATTTACACAGCGGGCGTCCTGGATGTGTTTTTGGATCATGATATTTCATTTGACGGCGTGATCGGCGTCTCGGCGGGGGCAGTGCATGGGGCTTCGTTTGTGTCGGGGCAGAAGGAGCGGAGCATCCGCTATTATAAAAAATACTGCAATGACAAGCGTTTTATGAGCTTTAAAAACTGGCTGCGGACGGGAAATCTGGTGGACGAGCAGTTCTGCTTCCATGATATACCGGAACGGCTGGATCCGTATGATTACGAGGCATTTGACCGGGGAAATACACGGTTTTATGTTGCATGCAGCAATGTGGAGACAGGGAAAGCAGAGTATCTGGAGATTAAAGATATGTTCAAAGATGTCGAATATTTCCGTGCGACGGCATCCCTTCCGTATGTGTCCCATATGGTCGAGGTTGGTGGAATGAAGCTTTTGGACGGCGGCTGCACGGACAGCATTCCGTTGCGTGCCTTCGCTAAGATGGGGTATAAAAAATGCGTCGTTGTGCTGACCCGTCCGGCGGGCTACCGCAAGAAACCGGGCAATTTCTGGCTGCCGGAGGCGGCATATCACAAATATCCGGCGTTCGTGAGGGCGCTTCGCAGCCGCTATTATTTCTATAATAAGACGGTGGAATGGATCGATCGCCTCGAACAAGAGGGAAAAATTTTTGTTATCCGTCCGAGCGTGGCGCTTCCAATCGGCAGAACCGAACATAGTGTTGAAAAATTGCAGGAGACGTATGATATCGGCAGGAAGGATGCTGCCAATCAGATGCATGCAATGGAAAATTGGTTCAAATCTTATTGATTTATAGATTGATCTCTAGTATAGTAAAGATTGATGTAATGTGGCTGTGGACAATAAAAAGCGGGACAGCTGCAGCGTGACGATGAAAGAGCGATTCGTTCGGACCACATATGCCGCAGTGGCGGAAGACAGGTTTGGTATGTGTATCGTTATAAATTATAGAAGGAGAACACGCAATGGTTAAGATAGCAGTAGATGCCATGGGGGGCGACAACGCACCGGGTGAGATCGTGGCAGGTGCCGTGATGGCAGCCCAGTCGAGGGAAGATATTCAGATTTTCCTGATCGGCAAGGAAGAAGTCGTATCAGAAGAATTAAAAAAGCATACATATAAGAAAGAACAGATCGAGGTTGTCAATGCGACTGAGGTCATCGAGACGGAGGAACCGCCGGTCAATGCGATCCGCACGAAGAAAGATTCGTCCATCGTGGTCGGCATGAATATGGTCCGCAGGGGTGAGGCGGATGCATTCTGTTCCGCGGGCAGCTCCGGCGCGATTCTGGTCGGCGGACAGGTGATCGTTGGCAGAATCAAGGGCGTTGAACGTCCGCCACTGGCTCCATTGATTCCGACAGAAAAGGGCGTGTCCCTGCTGATCGACTGCGGCGCCAATGTCGATGCAAGACCGTCCCATCTGGTACAGTTTGCAAAGATGGGATCCATCTACATGGAACACGTGGTTGGAATCAAGAATCCGCGTGTGGCGATCGTCAACATCGGTGCGGAGGAAGAGAAGGGCAATGCGCTGGTGAAAGAGACATTCCCGCTCTTAAAAGAATGTAAGGACATCAATTTCATCGGCAGCATCGAGGCACGCGAGATTCCGCACGGCGGCGCGGATGTCATTGTTTCCGAGGCATTTGTCGGAAATGTCATCCTGAAACTCTATGAAGGTGTCGGTGCAACCCTGATTTCCATGGTAAAACAGGGCATGATGACGAGCCTGCGCTCAAAGATCGGCGCATTGCTTGTAAAACCGGCGTTGAAGACGACGCTCAAAGCATTCGATGCGAGCCAGTACGGCGGCGCACCACTTCTGGGATTGAAGGGGCTGGTTGTCAAGACGCACGGAAATTCCAAGCGCATCGAGGTGTGCAATTCGATTCTTCAGTGTGTGACCTTTAAAGAGCAGGCGATTAATGAAAAGATCAAGGAAAGTCTGTGAAACTTTCGTGAAATTATAAAATGTAGCGAAAAAACGATATGTTTTTAATCAATCTAGAATTCTAAATATTTTAAAATAAGTTCATAGAAAGGAAGAAAATTATGGAATTTGAAAAATTACAGAACATTATCGCGGAGGTACTGAATGTTGAAGCAGATGAAATTACGTTAAATACGACGTTTGTGGATGATCTGGGCGCAGATTCGCTGGATATTTTTCAGATTATCATGGGAATCGAGGAGGCGTTTGATATCGAAATTCCGACTGAGGAGGCAGAAAAGATTGTATCTGTGGGCGACGCAGTAGAGCAGATCAAGAACGCACTGAACTAATTCAATGTTTGTTAAAAAGTTATAGAGAAGTCTGTCAGGCAAAGGGGCTGGGCGGGCTGCCGAAGGGCAGGATCGCGACAGCTCCTTTCCAAAAAGAACGGATGTTTGACTCTGGCTCACAGACACAAATAGCAATGATTGCCGGAATCAGTCAGCAGCAGGACAGGCTGGAAAGAGAGAAATATATGGAGTATACATTAAATAAATTGGAAAAACGGATTGGCTATTCGTTTCAGGACAAGAAGCTTCTGGAACACGCGATGATACACAGTTCGTATGCTAATGAGCACCATCTTGGAAAACTGGGATGCAACGAGCGTCTTGAATTTTTAGGCGACGCGGTGCTGGAAGTGGTATCGAGTGATTTCCTGTTTCGCACGTTTCCGGAGATGCCGGAGGGCGATATGACAAAGACACGTGCGAGTCTGGTCTGCGAGCCGACGCTTGCATTCTGCGCACAGGAGATCGATCTGGGTGGATTTTTGCTGCTTGGAAAAGGCGAGGATGCGACCGGCGGACGGGGGCGCGATTCGGTGGTGTCGGATGCGATGGAGGCACTGATCGGTGCGATTTATCTGGACGGTGGTTTTGCTAATGCAAAAGAGTTTATTCATCGATTTATTCTCAACGATATGGAACACAAAAAGCTCTTTTATGATAGCAAGACTATCTTGCAGGAGATTGTGCAGGGACATACGGACGAGACACTTACATACGTTCTTCTGAAAGAAGAAGGACCGGATCACAACAAGAGCTTCGAAGTGTCCGCGATGCTGGACGGTCAGGAGATCGGGCGCGGCATCGGACGGACGAAAAAATCAGCGGAACAGCGTGCGGCGTACCGTGGGATTCTCACTATCAGAAAACCGCAGGAGTAGGTATGTATTTAAAGAGTATTGAAATACAGGGTTTTAAGTCATTTGCCAATAAAATTCTGTTTGAGTTCCACAACGGAATCACGGGCATCGTCGGGCCAAACGGCAGCGGCAAGAGCAATGTCGCCGATGCAGTGCGCTGGGTGCTCGGTGAGCAGAGAAGCAGGCAGCTGCGCGGCGGCACGATGCAGGACGTTATTTTTGCTGGTACGGAGCTTCGAAAACCGCAGGGATTTGCCTACGTGGCGATCACACTGGATAATGCCGATCACAAACTTCCGATTGAGTACGACGAAGTCACGGTTTCAAGACGTCTTTACCGTTCTGGTGAGAGTGAATATAAGATTAATGGAACGAGCTGCCGTCTAAAAGATATCAACGAGCTCTTTTACGATACGGGTATCGGTAAAGAGGGATATTCCATCATCGGACAGGGGCAGATTGATCAGATTTTAAGCGGGCGGCCGGAGGAACGGCGCGAGCTGTTTGATGAGGCGGCTGGAATCGTGAAATTCAAGCGGCGCAAGGCGATCGCACAGAAGAAGCTGGAAGATGAAAAACAGAATCTGATCCGCGTGACGGATATTTTGTCCGAGCTGGAAAAACAGGTAGGGCCGTTGGAACGGCAGTCGGAGGAGGCGAAGGAGTATCTGCGTCTGCGGGAAGAGCTGCGCTGCCTGGACGCCAACCTGTTTTTGGCAGAATCGGAGGAATTGAAGCGCCAGATCCGGGAAGTGGAGCAGAAGGAGATGATTCTGACCGGCGATCAGGAGAGTGTGCGGGCGGAATCGGAGACACTGAAATCGCAGTACGAATTGCTCGGAACCGAGCTGGATGCGCTGGATGCGGCGATTGCCGCGGATCGTGAGGCGTGCAGCCGGGAAGACCTGGAACGCCAGGAGAAGACCGGACGGATCGGAGTTCTCAGAGAACAGATCCGGACGGAGCAGATGAACGAAGAACATATCCGCAGCCGGATGGCGTCGATCGACGGCGAAATGCATCAGAAAGAGGAAGAACAGGCGGGATATGAGTCTGAAAAACAGGCATTAAATGCATCGGTGCAGACGATCGAAGCAAAACAGCAGGAAGCGGAGGTAGCAGTCCGTTCGATGGACGAGGCGGTCAGCCGGACGGAAACCTTGATCGAGACGGCAAAAGCCGAGATCATGGACGCTCTGAACCAGAAAGCGGAACTTGCCGCCCGCCGTCAGCGCTATGAGACGATGCTGGAGCAGGCGGACGTGCGCCGGGCGGAAGTGACGCAGAAGCTTTTGAAATTCAAGAGCGATGAGTCGGTTCAGGAAGAGCAGAAAAAAGAAGAAGAAGCCAAATTAGGGAAGGTGCGGGAATGTCTGGAAGCGTTTTCGGCGCAGGAAAAAGAGCTGCAGGAGCAGACGCGCACGGAGGAAGAACAGGAACGCCGCCTGAACCAGAAACTTTCGAGCCTTCAGCAGGATTACCACACGAACCGGACAAAGCTGGAATCGATGCGGAATCTGGCGGAGCGCTACGAGGGCTACGGCGGCAGTATCCGCCGCGTGATGGAAGTCAGGGACCGTGTTCCGGGCATTCATGGCGTTGTGGCGGATTTGATCAGCACGACGAAGAAATATGAGACGGCGATCGAGACGGCGCTTGGCGGCAGCATCCAGAACATTGTGACGGATTCCGAGGAGACGGCGAAACGCCTGATTGAACATCTGAAAAAGAACCGGTATGGCCGTGCGACGTTTCTGCCGCTGACCAGCATGGAACGCCGCCAGAGTTTTGGACAGCCGGGGGCGCTGAAAGAAATGGGGGTTCTTGGACTGGCAAGCGAACTGGTCTCTGCGGATGAGAAATACAGCGGGCTGGTGTCCTATTTGCTGGGACGCGTGGTCGTGGTGGATCAGATCGATCATGCGATTGCGCTGGCAAAGAAATACCGGTATTCTCTCCGGATCGTGACGCTGGACGGCGAGCTTTTAAGCCCTGGCGGTTCGATGACCGGTGGTGCATTCAAGAACAGCAGCAATCTGCTGGGACGCCGCCGTGAGATCGAAGAACTGGAAGCTGCCTGCAAAAAGGCATTGGAACAGGTGGAAGCGGTACAGAAGGAGCTGGCAGAGACGGGACGCAGGTTGACGGAAGCGAAGAGAACACTGGCATCCGTCCAGGAGAGGCGCCAGCAGATGCAGATCCAGCAGAATACGTTGGAACTGACGATCTGCCAGTTAGAGGCGAGACGGCAGGAGATTGCAGATTCCTCGCAGGATCTGTCTTCAGAAAATCAGGAACTCGAACTGCAGGTAGGCGATCTGCGCGGGGCGCTGCGGGAGCTGCAGACCGAAGAGACGAAGCTTGAAACGCTAAGCAATGAGAAGAACCAGTACGTGGAAGAGCAGCAGACGGGTCTTGAGACGGCGAAAAAGCAGCGTGGGGAAGCGGCGGCAGCCCTTTCAGAGATACAGCTTGGGCATTCCCAGGCGGAGCAGAAGGGCGCGTTTATCGAGGAAAATCTGCGCCGTGTATTGCAGGAGCAGGAACGTCTCCGGGCAGAGAAAGAGAAACTTTCCGGCGGTCACGCGGACAGCAGCGAGACGATCGCTGCCAGAGAGCGCGAGATTGCAGCGCTGGAAGCCGAGATACAGGCGTCCGGGGACAAGCGGACGCAGATGGAACTGGTAATCCAGAACAAGCAGCGTGAGAAGGAAGAAAAGGCGGGGCGGCAGAAAACTTTCTTTGATAAAAAGGAAGAGCTGAACGAACGTCTCCAGCTTTTAGACCGAGAGAACTTCCGTCTCCAGAATCAGAGAGAACGCCTGAATGAGCGCCTGGAGTCGCAGGTCGATTATATGTGGAGTGAGTATGAGCTCACGTATTCGCGTGCGGAAGAGCTGCGGAAGGAAGCGTTGACCTCGATTCCGGAAATGAAGCGGTCGATCAATGAGAAGAAGATGGAGATCCGCGCTCTTGGGAATGTCAATGTCAACGCCATCGAGGACTACAAAGAGATATCTGGCCGCTACGAGTTTATGAAAAACCAGCATGAAGATCTGGTAGCGGCACAGGCGGCGCTTGAAAAAATTATCGAGGAGCTGGATGAAGGAATGCGGCGTCAGTTCCGGGAAAAATTTGGCGAGATTCGCCGCGAATTTGATAAAGTATTTAAGGAATTATTCGGAGGCGGAACAGGTACGCTGGAGCTGTCGCAGGAGGAAGATATCCTGGAGGCAGGCATCCAGATCATTTCACAGCCGCCGGGCAAAAAGCTACAGAATATGATGCAGCTCTCCGGTGGGGAGAAAGCATTGACGGCGATCGCACTGCTTTTTGCAATTCAGAACTTAAAACCGTCGCCATTCTGCCTGCTTGATGAGATTGAGGCGGCACTCGACGATTCCAACGTAGACCGGTTTGCCGGGTACCTGCATAAGCTGACGCGCTACACGCAGTTTATCGTCATCACCCACCGAAGAGGCACGATGGTGTCGGCAGACCGCCTGTACGGTATCACGATGCAGGAAAAAGGTGTGTCCACGCTGGTATCGGTCAGCCTGATCGAGGCGCAGATGGAGCGGGAAGAGGAAAAAGCAGAATTATAATTGCAAAAAAGAGTTCAGAAATAGAAAAGGAGGCGCAGCCATGGGAGATAAGAAAAAGGGTTTTTTCAGCCGTCTGGTAGAAGGGCTGACGAAAACGAGAGATTCCATTGTAAGCGGAATTGATTCCGTATTCAGCGGTTTTTCCGCGATCGATGATGATTTCTATGAGGAGATCGAAGAGACGCTTATCATGGGCGATCTAGGTATCCAGACGACGATGGCGATCGTCGAGGATCTCCGGAAAAAGGTAAAAGAAAACCACATCAAGGATCCGGCAGAGTGCAAGGATCTTCTGATTGCCAGCATCAAGGAACAGATGGATCTGGGCGAAAATGCCTACGAATTTGAAAACCGCAAGTCGGTTGTGCTGGTGATCGGCGTCAACGGCGTCGGGAAGACGACCTCGGTCGGCAAGCTGGCGGGTCAGTTAAAGGATCAGGGCAAGAAGGTCATTCTGGCGGCGGCGGATACATTCCGTGCGGCAGCGATTGAGCAGCTGACGGAGTGGGCAGGACGCGCGGGCGTTGAGCTGATCGCCCAGCAGGAAGGTTCTGATCCGGCAGCTGTTATCTACGATGCGATCGCGGCGGCAAAATCAAGAAATGCCGATGTGCTGATCTGCGACACGGCAGGTCGTCTGCACAACAAGAAAAACCTGATGGAAGAGTTAAAGAAGATCAACCGGATCATCGACAAAGAATATCCGGACGCCTACCGTGAGACATTGGTTGTCCTTGACGGAACGACCGGTCAGAACGCGCTTGCACAGGCAAAACAGTTTATGGAGGTGGCAGATATCACCGGCATCATCCTGACGAAGCTGGATGGCACGGCAAAGGGCGGTATCGCGGTTGCGATTCAGTCCGAGCTTGGTATTCCGGTTAAATACGTCGGAATCGGCGAGAAGATCGACGATTTACAGAAATTCGATGCGAATGATTTCGTCAATGCACTGTTTAAGAGAAATGAAGCATTGACAGAGAATGAATAAAGCTCTAAAAATAGCTGAGCATGCCACGGCTGAAACTGGTTTGGCGGAGAACAAATCTGCTTAAGCCGTAGATTCAGATAAACAGGACACACCCGGCAGACTGTCTGGTCAGAGAACCGACAAAAGCAGGGCGCATTCTGAGAAATACGGATAAATGGAGGAAAGACAATGAGTGAGACAATAAAGGAAGAGACAGCAGAGGCAGTACAGGCTGAGCCACAGGGACTGACACTGGAGAAATTCGAAGAAGCAACTGAGGTTGTCAGCAAGGTTATTTCCGAGACAAAACTGGTTTACAGTGAATATTTTTCGAATTTGACCGGCAATAAAGTATATTTAAAGCCGGAAAATATGCAGTATACAGGTGCTTACAAGGTAAGAGGTGCATTTTATAAGATCAGCACCCTAAGCGATGAGGAGAAACAGCGCGGTCTGATCACCGCATCGGCTGGAAACCATGCACAGGGCGTTGCATACGCGGCAAAACTGGCTGGCTGCAAGGCAACGGTTGTTATGCCGACGACCACGCCGCTCATGAAGGTAAACCGTACCAGAAGCTATGGCGCAGAGGTGGTTCTTCACGGCGATGTATTCGATGAGGCGCTGGCATATGCAAATGAGCTGGCAGCGGAGCACGGATATACCTTTATCCATCCGTTCAACGATCTGGACGTAGCCACCGGTCAGGGAACCATCGCGATGGAGATCATCAAAGAGCTTCCGACCGTTGATTATATTCTGGTTCCGATTGGCGGCGGCGGACTCTGTACCGGTGTTGCAACGCTGGCAAAACTGCTGAATCCGAAGATCAAAGTGATCGGTGTAGAACCGGCAGGCGCAAACTGTATGCAGGAATCCCTGAAAGAAGGAAAAGTAGTGACTCTCCCGAGCGTCAACACAATCGCGGATGGTACTGCCGTTAAACGCCCGGGCGATCTGCTGTTCCCGTACATCCAGATCAATGTGGATGATATCATCACCATCGAGGATTCCGAGCTGATCGTGGCATTCCTTGATATGGTAGAAAACCACAAGATGATCGTTGAGAACTCCGGTCTTCTGACTGTGGCTGCTCTGAAACACCTGAATGTGAAGAAGAAAAAAGTCGTATCCATCCTGAGCGGCGGCAACATGGACGTGATCACAATGGCATCCATCGTACAGCATGGTCTGATCCAGAGAGACCGCGTATTTACCGTATCGGTACTGCTGCCGGATAAGCCAGGCGAACTTGCAAAAGTCGCAACCCTGATGGCAGAAGAACAGGGCAATGTCATCAAATTGGAGCATAACCAGTTTGTCAGCATCAACCGCAACGCAGCAGTGGAGCTGCGGATCACCGTTGAGGCGTTTGGTACGGATCACAAGAATAGGATAGTGGAAGCGCTCAAGGAGGCAGGCTACCGTCCGAAGCTGGTAAAATCCAAAAATATCTATGATGTCTAAGGTGGAAATGAAAAGCAGTGTAGATAGAGCAGACAGGGGAGAATTGAAATGAAGCGGGAGAAATATGAGCCGGTGTTAAAAAATATTTCCTATTTTATAAAATGGGTGGAAGGCGCGATTGTGATTGGAATTGTGAGCGGCTGCATCGGCACGGCATTTGGAAAATGCGTCCTATGGGTGTCGGCATTCTTTCAGAGCCACCCGTGGATGGTCTTTCTGCTGCCGCTCAGCGGTCTTCTGGTTCTGGGCGTTTACCATGTGCTGGGAGAGGATAATAACCGGGGCACAAATATGGTGATTGAATCGATCTATTCGAACACAGAGATCAGTTTTGCGACTGCCCCGGCAGTCTTTGCAGGAACGCTTCTGACGCATTTGGGCGGCGGTTCTGCCGGACGCGAGGGCGCGGCGCTGCAGATGGGAGGAAGCATCGGAACCCAGATCGGAAAATGGCTGAAATTTGATGAGAAAGATAAGAAGATTGCGGTCATGTGCGGCATGAGCGGTGTATTTGCCGCCTTGTTTGGCACACCGATGGCGGCGGCGATCTTTTCAATGGAGGTTATCAGCATCGGCGTTATGTACTATGCAGCGCTGGTTCCGTGTGTCTTTTCTGCCTTTACGGCGGCGGCGCTGGCGAGGTTCTGGGGACTGATGCCGGAGCAGTTTGCGATTGGTGCGGTTCCGACGTGGAGTATTGAAACAGCGATCGTGGCTGTCGGTCTGGCGGCTGGCTGCGCGCTGGTGTCGGAGCTTTTCTGCATCACGCTTCACACAACGGAACATCTCTACAAAAAATATCTTCCATCGCCGGTCTGGCGGATTCTATCCGGCGCGGCGATTGTGATTGTTTTGACGCTTCTGACCGGTTCGACCCGCTACAACGGAAGCGGCGTCTCCCTGATTGAAAAATGTTTCGAAGGCGAGGGACTTCCATGGGATTTCCTGATGAAAATTCTCTTTACGACGGTTACGCTGGAGGCAGGCTTCAAGGGAGGCGAGATCGTGCCGACCCTGACGATCGGCGCGGCGTTTGGCAGTTTCTTTGCATTTCTCTTTGGACAGCCAGTCGGTCTTATGACCGCCTGCGGTATGCTGGGACTCTTCGTGGGAGTCACAAACTGCCCGATCTCAACGCTTCTGCTGGGCTTTGAGCTTTTTGGCTATGAGGCGATGCCGTTTTTCGTGCTGGTGATTGCAGTCAGCTTTAGTTTCTCTGGTTATTACAGCCTGTATGCGAGTCAGAAATTTATCTACTCGAAGACGAGGACGGAGTTTATTAACCGGAAGACGAATAAATAGGTGGAAAATGCTCACCATAATTTTGATTTTTTACTTTTGAATACCACAAAAAGGGTTCCAATTTATCTTTGGAACCCTAAAATGTCATGCTTTAAAGAAATTCATGAATCTACGTGCTCTATCATGATTTATTCATGAAAATCCTGCGGTTTCTCATCACGGAAATCGAGCAGGGCGCGCGGTGCAACCTGCAGAACACCTGCAATATCAAAGAGACTCTCTAAGGAAAGACTCGTTTTCATGTTCGGTGCCTCGATGTTAGATATATGAGTCCGGCTTAAATCGGTCGCCTCTGCTAAAGCCATCTGGCTCATGCCGCGGAGTTTGCGGTAATAAGCGATGTTGAGACCTATCTGACGGTAATATTTTTCATAACGGTTTGTCTGCTGCTTGTTAATTTGTTTTTGATCGATTGCTGTCATATTTTTCAAGTGCCTCCCCGATCCGAAAGAATCATGCGTTATTGTTATTTCAGAGATAATAAATAATTACAACTGATATAACTATTGTAGCTGGAAATTGATTTTTATCAAACAATATAATGATTCAAATTTGCAATGTTATAAAATGCATATCCAATAAAATAATGCACATACATGGATTGCACCTAGGAAGGTTGTTAAATAATGCACAGAAAAAGATTGCAGAGGATAAGTGCAGATAAATAATGAGAAGCTGGGGGCAGAATGAGAGCGGCGGGAAAAGGTGAAATAGAAAAAGAAGTAAAACGGGCACTAAAATTTGGAAAAAAATGAAAAACAGGGCGAAGAATCCGTATACAGAAAGGCGTTTGGGGAAAATGATGAAAGGATGCACAGGATTTACGAAAATTCTATCGCACATTCGGATTTTTTGTGGTAGAATATCTTTGATAAGGTGACGCGGCTTTTTACGGTCATCACAGATAAAATGTACATCAGAACGTACATATAGACAGGGAGAACCGAATTATGGAATTAAAGCGGGTATTACTGAAGCTGAG
The DNA here is from genome assembly GCF_003477745.1 of Clostridium sp. AF35-15. Lineage (NCBI taxonomy): Bacteria > Bacillati > Bacillota > Clostridia > Eubacteriales > Clostridiaceae > Clostridium > Clostridium sp. AF35-15. The sequence goes on from NZ_QUDY01000005.1 coordinate 59,670, forward strand.
CGGAGAAGCGCTGGCAGGCGACAAGAAAACCGGGTTTGATGAAGCAACGGTCAAGGAAGTAGCCAGACAGGTTAAGACGGCGGTCGATGACGGAATCGAAGTAGGTATCGTGATCGGCGGCGGAAACTTCTGGAGAGGCCGCCAGAGCAATGCAATCGATCGGACCAAGGCGGATCAGATCGGAATGCTGGCAACGGTCATGAACTGTATTTACGTGTCGGAGATCTTCCGGAGCGAGGGTATGATGACACAGATTCTGACACCATTTGAGTGCGGTTCCATGACGAAGCTGTTTTCAAAGGACAGAGCCAATAAATATTTCTCAAAGGGTATGGTCGTATTTTTTGCAGGTGGTACAGGCCATCCGTATTTCTCAACTGATACCGGCGTAGCGCTGCGTGCGATTGAGATGGATGCAGACTGCATTCTTCTGGCCAAGGCGATCGACGGCGTCTATGACAGCGATCCGAAGATCAACCCGGATGCAAAGAAGTATGATACGATCACGATTCAGGAGGTGATCGATAAGCAGCTGGCGGTCGTAGACCTCACAGCTTCCATCATGTGTATGGAAAATCACGTTCCGATGGCAGTATTCAGCCTGAATGAAAAAGACGGAATTGTAAATGCAATGCGCGGAAAAATTAACGGTACAGTGGTTACCGCATAACTAGGAGGATTTTATGCAGGAGAGATTAAAAGTTTACGAAGAGAAGATGAATAAGTCCTATGACGCACTGCTGAATGAGTATACATCCATTCGTGCTGGACGTGCGAACCCGCATGTACTGGACAAAATCAAAGTAGATTACTACGGCGCACCGACCCCGTTACAGCAGGTGGCAAATATCTCTGTACCGGAGCCGCGTATGATTCTGATCCAGCCGTGGGAGAAGAAGCTCATTAAGGACATCGAGAAAGCGATCCTGACTTCCGATCTGGGTATCAACCCGAACAACGATGGAAGTGCAGTACGCCTGATTTTCCCGGAGCTTACTGAGGAACGCCGTAAAGATCTGGCAAAGGATGTTAAGAAAAAGGGCGAGGGCGCGAAGGTTGCAGTCCGCAATATCCGCCGTGATGCAAACGACCTGTTAAAGAAGCTGGAAAAAGGCGGCGAGATCACCGAGGATGAGCTGGCAGATGGCGAGGATCAGATCCAGAAGCTGACTGACAAGATGATCGCAAAGGTTGATAAAGCAGTAGAAGAAAAAACAGCTGAGATCATGACTGTATAAAAATACAATAGAGTTTAAATGTAAAAATCAGGCTGCCTCAAGCAGGGCTGGCCGGCATTGCAGATGCGGATGGCCGGCTGGTCCTGTTTTCTGGCTATTAAGGGAATATTATGGAGGAAAACTGGATGGAAAGGGACATCGAAAACCTGGTAATTCCGCAGCATGTCGCCCTCATTCTGGATGGCAACGGCAGATGGGCGAAGAAGAGAGGTCTTCCGAGAACCGTAGGTCATAAACAGGGGTGTGTGACGGTTGAACAGACGGTTGAGGATGCAGCGAGACTGGGAATCCGTTATCTGACGGTATATGGTTTTTCAACGGAAAACTGGAAGCGTTCTGCTGAAGAAGTAGGGGCGCTGATGCAGCTCTTCCGTTTTTATCTGAAACGGCTTTTAAAGATTGCCAAGAAAAATAATGTAAGAGTCAAAATGATCGGCGACCGCACGCGCTTTGACAGCGATATCATCGAGGGCATCAACCGCCTGGAAGACGAGACGGCGGCAAACACGGGCATGACCTTTGTGATCGCAGTCAACTACGGCGGCAGAGATGAGATCACGCGCGCGGTGCGCCATATGATGATGGACTGTCAGGACGGAAAGCTGGTGCCGGAGAACGTGACAGAGCAGACCGTTGCGTCCTATTTAGATACGGCGGGCATCCCGGACCCGGATCTTCTGATCCGCACCAGCGGCGAGATCCGCCTGTCCAATTATCTGCTGTGGCAGCTTGCCTACAGTGAGATTTATATCACGGACTGCCTGTGGCCGGATTTCAACCGCGACGAGCTTATAAAGGCAATTGAGCAGTTCAATCAAAGAGACAGACGCTTTGGCGGAGTCAAGGCATAAGGAGGAGTTGCCATGTTCAGAACGAGGCTGATAAGCGGGATTGTGCTTGTAGCACTCGCGATTTTACTGGTTACAAAGGGCGGTGTCCTTCTGTACTGTGTGACCGCCGCGATCTCCCTGATCGGTATGTTTGAGCTTTACCGGGTTATGGGGATTGAGAAAAAAGCGCCGGGCATCGCCGGGTATCTGGCGTGTCTGGGATATTATGGGCTGGTGTGGTTTGAAGGGCAGCATTATGTGACGCTGCTTGCGATTGCAGCCCTGATGGTGCTGATGAGCATTTACGTGTTCACGTTTCCGAAATATGGGACCGAGCAGATTACAGTAGCATTTTTCGGCATTTTTTATCTGGGAATTATGCTTTCCTACCTGTATCAGGTGCGGGCAATGGCGGATGGAAAATACCTTGTCTGGCTGATCTTTTTAAGCTCCTGGGGCTGTGACACCTGCGCATACTGCGCGGGAATGCTCCTTGGAAAACACCGTCTGGCACCGGTTTTAAGCCCGAAAAAATCGATCGAGGGCGCCGTCGGCGGTGTGGTCGGATCGGCTCTGTTAGGCTGCATTTATGCATATTTCTTCGGTGTGAAGATGGACGAGGTCAGCAATCCGATGGTGGCATGCGCGGTGGCGTGTGCGATTGCGGCGGTCATTTCCCAGATCGGGGATCTGGCGGCGTCGGCGATCAAGCGGAACCACAATGTCAAGGATTACGGAAACCTGATTCCGGGACACGGCGGCGTGCTGGATCGGTTCGACAGCATGATTTTTACGGCACCGGCGATTTATTTTGCACTGACGTTTTTACGATAAAACGAAAGTATGTATGAAAATACAGAAACAGGAGAATAAGAAATGAAAAAAATTGCGATACTTGGATCAACCGGATCGATCGGAACACAGACATTGGAAGTGGTCCGGGCGAATAAAGATATAGAAGTAACGGCTCTGGCGGCTGGAAGCAATATTGATCTTCTGGAGAAACAGATCCGGGAGTTTTCTCCGAAGATCGCGGCGGTCTGGAACGAGGAAAAAGCAAAAGAACTGAAAGACCGTGTGCGGGATCTGGATATCCGTGTTGAGAGCGGCATGGATGGACTTCTCGCAGTGGCGACAGAACTGAGTGCGGAGATTGTGGTGACAGCGGTGGTCGGCATGATCGGCATCCGCCCGACAATCGCGGCGATGAATGCCGGAAAGGATATTGCACTTGCAAACAAAGAAACTCTGGTGACGGCGGGGCATATCATTATGCCGTTGGCAAAAGAGAAACATGTCCGCATTTTGCCGGTGGACAGCGAGCACAGCGCGATTTTCCAGAGCTTGAACGGCGAGACGGGAAATAAGATCCACAAGATTCTCCTGACAGCGTCCGGCGGACCATTCCGCGGATGGACGAGAGAGCAGATGAAGGGTGTGCAGGTTGAAGATGCGCTGAAACATCCGAACTGGACGATGGGACGCAAGATCACGATCGACAGTTCCACGATGGTAAACAAAGGTCTGGAAGTTATGGAGGCGAGATGGCTTTTTGGCGTGGAGATGGATCAGGTGCAGGTGGTTGTGCAGCCGCAGAGTGTGATTCATTCAATGGTAGAATACGAGGACGGCGCGGTAATAGCGCAGCTTGGCACGCCGGATATGAAGCTTCCGATCCAATATGCGCTGTATTATCCGGAACGCCGCTTCCTGGCGGGCGACCGGCTGGATTTTGCAAAGCTGGCACAGATTACCTTTGAAGCGCCGGATTTTGAAAATTTCCACGGGCTTTCCCTGGCATACAAAGCCGGACGGCGCGGTGGCACGCTTCCGACCGTCTTCAACGCGGCAAATGAGCGGGCAGTCCAGAAATTCCTCGATCGCGAGATCGGATATCTGACCATCACTGATATGATTGAGGCGGCGATGGAACACCATACCGTGAAAGAGAATCCGACGGTTGAAGAGATTCTGGCAGCAGAACAGGAAACCTATGATTTTATAGAGAGCAGGTGGTAGATTGGTAAGTTTGCTGGCGGCGCTGATTGTATTCAGCCTGATCGTGCTGTTTCATGAATTTGGACATTTTTTATTGGCAAAACGGGGCGGAATCTGCGTCGTTGAGTTTTCACTCGGCATGGGACCGAGACTCTTCAGTTTTGTGAAAGGCGGGACGCGGTACTCGCTGAAACTGCTTCCGTTTGGCGGTTCTTGTATGATGCTGGGGGAAGATGAAGGGTATGATGCGCCGGATGAGGCGGAAAAAGGAAGTTCCTGCGATGAGAACCAGAGTCTGACAGATGGAAAAACGGAACGGATCCTGCTGCCTCCGGGCGCCTCCGGGACTTATTTTAATGCAGTTTCTGCCTGGACACGTTTTAAAGTCGTGGTGGCAGGACCCGTATTCAACTTCATTCTGGCGTGGTTTTGCGCCTTTTTCGTAATCAGCTGTGTGGGCTTTGACCCGGCATCGGTTGTCAGTGTCGAGGACGGCTATCCGGCACAGGAGGCGGGGCTGCAGGCGGGCGATACGATCGAGCGCTTAAATGGCACACGCACCTATCTGTACCGCGACGTGCAGACCTATCTGCAGTTCCATCCGGGAAAGAGTGTCACGGTGGAGTATGTGCGGGATGGGAAATCCCACACGACGCAGATGGTTCCGCGTTATTCCGAGGAGGCGGGACGCTATCTTATTGGAATCAGCGGCGGCGTTTACCAGAAACCGGCGTCTGTGATTCAGACAGCGCAGTATAGCTTCTGCGAAGTGCGCTACTGGATCCGTGTGACATTCAGCAGCCTTGGCATGATTCTGAAGCGGCAGGTCAGCTCGAACGATATCGCAGGTCCGGTGCGGATTGTGTCAATGATCGGCACGACGGTCAAGGAAAGCCAGAGCTACGGACTTATGATTGTGCTTGTCAATCTGGCAAATATGTGTATTCTGCTCAGCGCCAATCTGGGTGTCATGAACCTGCTTCCAATCCCGGCGCTGGACGGCGGACGGCTCGTCTTTATCATTCTGGAGATGCTGCGCGGCAAGCCGGTTGATCCGGAAAAAGAGGGCATGGTTCATATGGCGGGCATGGCGGCATTGATGACGCTGATGCTGTTTGTGTTGTTTAATGATATTAGAAATTTATTGTAATAATTCATGTAACTGTTCAGTAGGTCTGCGCATTTACTGCGCTGACCGTACGAAAACATGGGTCAGCAGGCAAAAATCCCATTGCCGTAGGCAATTTTTGATGGATTTTTGCGCGTGACTGTGAAGGTACTGAACAGTTACTAATTCATTTAATTCAAAGGCATGAAAGATTCGCTCGAAAAAGACCGGAAATTTCATGTCGGAGAAGAAAGGTTTGGGAGGAACGATATGGGATACCGGGACGAGACGAAAGTGGTGCAGATTGGAAAACGTCAGATCGGCGGCGGCAATCCGATTCTGATCCAGTCGATGTGTAATACGAAAACAGAGGATGTGGAGGCGACCGTCGAGCAGATTCTGGCGCTGGAGCACGCGGGCTGCGATATTATCCGTGTGGCAGTGCCGACAATGGAGGCGGCTGCTGCCCTGACGGAGATTAAACGCCAGATACATATTCCATTGGTGGCGGATATTCATTTTGACTATCGTCTCGCGATCGCGGCGATCGAGTGCGGCGCGGACAAAATCCGTATCAATCCGGGAAATATCGGTTCCAGAGAGCGGATCCAGGCGGTGGTTGACAAGGCAAAAGAGTATGGCGTGCCGATTCGTGTCGGCGTCAACAGCGGTTCTTTGGAAAAGCCATTGGTAGAGAAATATGGCGGCGTGACAGCGGAAGGACTCGTTGAGAGTGCGCTGGATAAGGTTGCCCTGATTGAGCAGATGGGTTATGATAATCTGGTCATCAGCATCAAATCTTCGGATGTTATGATGTGTGTAAAAGCACATGAACTAATTGCAAAAAAGACTCATTATCCGCTGCATGTCGGTATCACAGAGGCGGGAACTGTGATTGCGGGCAATATCAAGTCAGCGGTCGGTCTGGGACTGATTTTGAGTCAGGGAATCGGTGATACGATCCGCGTGTCCCTGACAGGCAGCCCGCTGGAGGAGATCAAGTCGGCAAAGCTGATTTTGAAGACGCTGGGACTTCGTCGGGGTGGCGTGGAAGTTGTTTCATGTCCGACCTGCGGACGCACGCAGATCGACCTCATCGGTCTGGCAAACCAGGTGGAGACGCTGGTACAGGGATATCCGCTGGATATCAAGGTTGCCGTCATGGGCTGCGTGGTCAACGGACCGGGCGAGGCGAAGGAAGCCGATCTCGGTGTAGCCGGCGGTATCGGCGAAGGACTTCTGATACGAAAGGGCGAGATTGTGAAAAAACTGCCGGAGAGTGAACTTTTACCGGCGCTCAAAGCGGAGCTTGACCGGATGGTGGAAGAGAAAAAAGCAAAGGAATGATAGAATGAAAACATTTCTGGAGGTATTTCCAGATTTACATATTGCGGAAAATGTGCGGGGACTGCTTGAAATGGTCGGGATCGAGAAGATCTCGACGAACCGTGACCGGAGCGTGATCCGCGTCTACATCGACAGCCCGCGCCTGATGCACAAGCAGAGTATCTACGATCTGGAAAAAGGCATCAAGGAGCAGTTGTTTCCGGGCAAACGGGTGACGATCAAGATTTTGGAGAAATACCATCTGTCCAGCCAGTACACGCCGGAAAAACTCATGAATGTGTACCGGGACAGTATTTTGATGGAGCTGAAAAATTACAGTATCCTTCTTTATAATATGTTCCGTAAGGCGGAGATGGATTTTGAAGAAGAAGGATACCTGAAGCTGTCGCTGGAGGACACGATGATCGTGCGCGATAAGGCACAGGAACTGGTGCGGATTCTGGAGAAAATCTTCACCGAGCGCTGCAATGTGCCAATGGTTGTGAAGACTTCCTACCGTCCGGTTGAGAAGAAGAATACTGAGCCGGAGATCATCTACATGAAGCCGCAGGCGGCAGGCGAGAGTGGCTCGGCAGGCGGAAGCGGCGCGGCTGCCGGGGCAGCAGGTGCCAATGAGGCGTATATGGAACCGTCGGGGGCAGAACCTGCCTCTGGCGGTGTCGATCTGCCATTTGACGAGGGAAAGACTGTTTTAAAACCGGTTGGTAAGCTGAAAGCCGGAGGGAATCCGGCAGGAGGCAGAAACCAGGCAGGCAGCGCAAATGCTGGATCTAGCAAGGGCGGCGAGTACCGCCGTTCGGGCTATATGAAGAAATCCGACAATCCGGATGTGCTGTTTGGGCGCGATTTCGATGAGGAGGCGAGCCCGATCGAGGAGCTGGAAGGCGAGGTTGGGCAGGTTGTCATCCGCGGAAAGATCCTGACCTGCGAGCTAAGGGAGCTTCGCAGCGGCAACACATTGTTTATGTTTTCGGTAACGGATTTTACAGATACAATCGGCGTCAAGATCTTTGCACGGGAAGATACGCTGGATGATTTGAAGATGGCGACCAAGGCGGGACAGTTTGTCCGCATCAAGGGTGTTGCCAACATTGATAAATTTGACGGCGAGCTGACGATCGGTTCGGTTTCCGGCATCAAGAAATGCGAAGATTTCACCAGCAAGCGGATGGACAACAGTCCGGTCAAGCGCGTGGAGCTTCACTGTCACACAAAGATGAGCGATATGGACGGTGTTTCCGAGGTCAAGGATATCATCAAACGTGCCAAACAGTGGGGCATGGACGCGATCGCTGTCACCGACCACGGCTGTGTGCAGGCATTTCCGGATGCGAACCATGCGGTCGATAAGGGCGAAAACTTCAAGATCCTCTATGGTGTTGAGGGCTATCTCGTCGATGATATGAAGGAGCTGGCGGAGAATGAGAAAGGACAGACGTTAGACCACACCTGCGTTGTATTCGATATCGAGACGACCGGTTTCAGCCCGATCAAGAACCGCATCATCGAGATCGGCGCGGTGCGTGTGACGGATGGAAAGATTGTGGACAAATTCAGCACATTTGTCAACCCGGAAGTGCCAATCCCCTATGACATTGAACAGCTGACAAGCATCAACGACGGCATGGTAATCAGCGCGCCGACGATCGAAGAGGTTCTGCCGGAGTTTCTGGCATTCTGCGAGGGTGCGGTCATGGTCGCGCACAACGCGTCGTTTGATATCAGTTTCATCAAAGAAAATGCGAGACGGCAGGGACTCACATTCCAGCCGACCGTTCTCGATACGGTTTCGCTGGCGCGTGTCCTGCTGCCGAACCTGAACCGCTTCAAGCTCGACACGGTAGCGAAAGAGCTTAAAATTTCCCTCGAAAACCATCACCGGGCGGTCGATGATGCGGGGGCGACGGCAGAGATTTTTGTCAAGTTCATCGAGATGTTAAAGGCTCGTGATATCGAAAACCTGACGCAGCTCAACGAACTCAGCAAAATGACACCGGAAATGATCCGGAAGATGCCGACCTACCATATTATTATTTTGGCGAAGAATGATGTCGGGCGAATCAACCTGTACCGGCTGATTTCCCAGTCAAACCTGACGTATTTTGCAAAACGTCCGCGGATTCCAAAGAGTCTGCTGGCGAGCCACCGCGAGGGGCTGATTCTTGGATCGGCGTGCGAGGCGGGCGAGCTGTTTCAGGCGATTCTGCGCGGGGTTCCGGAGGAGGAACTGGGAAAAATAGCGAATTTCTACGATTATCTGGAAGTGCAGCCGCTTGGAAACAACGCATTTATGCTGCGGGATGAGAAAAGTTCGGTCAACACCTGGGAGGATCTGCAGGATCTGAACCGCAAAGTGATTGAACTTGGCGAACAGTGGAACAAGCTGGTCTGCGCGACCTGCGACGTACATTTTCTCGATCCGGAGGATGAGGTCTACCGCCGTATCATCATGGCGAGCAAGGGCTTTAAGGATGCAGACGATCAGGCACCACTGTATCTGCGGACCACCGAGGAAATGCTGGGGGAATTTGAATATTTAGGCAGCGATAAGGCGGAGGAGATCGTTATCACAAACACGCGCAAGATCGCGGCGATGTGTGAGCGCATTTCCCCGGTACGCCCGGACAAGTGTCCGCCAGTTATTCCGAATTCGGATGATACGCTGCGTACCATCTGCTACAACCACGCGCATGATATGTACGGCGATAAGCTGCCGAAGGTGGTAGTCGATCGGTTGGAGCGTGAACTTCACTCGATCATTTCCAATGGATTCGCCGTTATGTATATCATCGCGCAGAAGCTGGTTTGGAAGTCGAATGAGGATGGATATCTGGTTGGTTCGCGAGGATCCGTTGGTTCCTCGCTGGCGGCGACGATGTCTGGTATCACGGAGGTAAATCCGCTGAGCCCGCATTATTACTGCCCGAACTGCCATTATTACGATTTTGATTCCGAAGACGTAAAGAAGTTTTCGGGTATGGCGGGCTGCGATATGCCGGATAAGATATGTCCAAAGTGCGGAAAACCGTTGAAAAAAGACGGGTTCGACATCCCGTTTGAGACGTTCCTGGGATTCAAGGGCGATAAGGAGCCGGATATAGACTTAAACTTCTCCGGCGAGTACCAGAGCCGGGCGCACAGCTATACGGAGGTCATCTTCGGAAAAGGACAGACCTTCCGTGCGGGGACGATCGGTACGTTGGCGGATAAGACAGCGTATGGTTTTGTGGCGCATTATTATGAGGATAAAGGAATCCGTAAGCGCCGGTGCGAGATTGAGCGCATCGTGTCCGGCTGCGTCGGCGTGCGGCGTACCACCGGACAGCATCCGGGCGGTATCATCGTACTGCCCCTCGGAGAGGAGATTGACACGTTTACACCGGTGCAGCACCCGGCGGACGATATGACGACACGCACCGTCACGACGCATTTCGATTACCACTCCATCGACCACAACTTGTTGAAACTCGATATTCTCGGACACGATGATCCGACCATGATTCGTATGCTGCAGGATTTGACGGGACTCGACCCGGTTAAGGATATTCCACTGGATTCGAAGGAGGTCATGAGTCTCTTCCAGAACACGGAGGCGCTCGGTGTCACGCCGGAGGATCTCGGCGGCTGTAAGCTCGGGGCGCTTGGCATTCCGGAGTTTGGTACAGACTTCGCGATGCAGATGTTGATCGATGCCAAACCGAAATATTTTTCGGATTTGGTGCGGATTTCCGGTCTGTCCCACGGTACGGATGTATGGTTAGGAAACGCGAAAGACCTTATCCTGAGCGGACAGGCGACGATTCAGACGGCGATCTGTTGTCGAGACGATATTATGATTTATCTGATTCAGAAAGGACTCGAAGAGGGACTCTCCTTCACTATCATGGAGTCTGTCCGAAAAGGAAAAGGACTGAAACCGGAGTGGATTGAGGAGATGAAAGCTCACGATGTGCCGCAGTGGTATATCGATTCCTGCCTGAAAATCAAGTATATGTTCCCGAAAGCGCACGCGGCGGCTTACGTTATGATGGCGTGGCGTGTGGCGTACTGTAAGGTATTTTACCCGCTGGCGTACTATGCGGCATATTTCAGCATCCGTGCGAGTGGATTTACCTACAAGCTGATGTGCCAGGGGCGCGATAAGCTGGAGTACCATCTGGCGGAGTACAAGAGCCGGTCGGATTCTCTTTCCAAGAAAGAGCAGGACACGCTGCGCGATATGCGTATCGTACAGGAAATGTACGCGCGCGGATTTGAGTTCATGCCCATCGATATTTACCGGGCAAAAGCCCGCAATTTCCAGATCATAGACGGAAAGCTGATGCCATCGTTAAGCAGTATCGACGGACTCGGCGAGAAAGCGGCAGACGCGATTGTTTTTGCGGCGGAGGACGGAAAGTTCTTGTCGAAAGAGGACTTTATCAATCGCACCAAGGTTACGAAGACGGTGTGCGATCTGATGGCAGAGCTGGGAATTCTGACGGGGCTGCCGGAGAGCAATCAGCTTTCGCTGTTTGATATGGTGATGTAAAAGAGCCGTACTAAAAAATGGGCTCAATTACTATATAATTATTTAAAAATAAACATATGAAGGAGAAGAAAAATGAAACGTTCAATGGAAACAACGTGCATCCAGGGCGGATGGCAGCCGAAAAATGGCGAGCCGAGAATTCTGCCGATCTACCAGAGCACGACCTTTAAGTATTCAACCAGTGAGCAGATGGGAAGACTCTTTGATCTGGAAGAAAACGGATATTTTTATACCCGTCTGGCAAACCCGACCAATGATGCAGTCGCAGATAAGATCCGTGAGCTGGAGGGCGGCGCGGCAGCAATGCTGACATCCTCCGGACAGGCGGCAAACTTTTATGCGGTATTTAATATCTGCGGCGCGGGCGATCATCTGGTCTGCTCGGCAACCGTATACGGCGGCACATCAAACCTGTTTGTCGTTACGATGAAAAAAATGGGCGTCGATGTTACGTTAGTTGACCCGGATGCGCCGGAAGAGGAGATCGAGAAGGCGATCCGCCCGAACACAAAGTGTATATTCGGTGAGTCGATTGCAAACCCGGCTCTGGTAGTGCTGGATCTGGAAAAATTTGCCCGGATTGCACACAGAAATGGTATTCCATTTATTGTAGATAATACGTTTGCAACTCCGATCAACTGCCGTCCGTTCGAGTGGGGCGCAGATATTGTAACGCATTCTACTACAAAATATATGGATGGACATGCGATGACCGTCGGCGGCTGCATCGTGGACAGTGGCAACTTTGACTGGGAGGCACATGCAGATAAATTCCCGGGTCTGACGACGCCGGATGAGTCTTACCACGGCATTATTTACACGAAGAAATTCGGTAAGGCGGCTTATATCACCAAGGCAACCGCACAGGTAATGCGTGATCTCGGTTCCATCCCGTCCCCGCAGAATTCCTTCTTATTGAATATCGGTCTGGAGACACTGCATCTGCGTGTGCCGCGCCACTGTGAGAATGCACAGAAGGTCGCCGAGTATTTACAGAGCCGTGAAGATGTGGCCTGGGTGAATTATCCGGGACTTGAAAATGATAAATACCATGCACTGGCGCAGAAATATATGCCGAACGGTACATGCGGCGTTATTTCTTTCGGCTTAAAGGGCGGTCGTCAGGCAGCTGGCGAGTTCATGGATAAGCTGAAACTGGCAGCCATCGTAACCCATGTTGCCGATGCGAGAACCTGCGTTCTGCATCCGGCAAGCCATACTCACCGTCAGCTCTCCGATGAGCAGCTCAGGGAGGCAGGCGTTGATCCAAGCCTGATCCGTTTGAGTGTCGGAATTGAGAATGTGGATGATATCATCGAGGATATCCGTCAGGCGCTGGAGGACTAAAATGCCAAGAATGGCGATATAACAGCTTTATGCCGGGTATCCGTGAGATGTTTCAATGCGGTTGTTAAAATGAGCGCTTACAACGACAGGTCAGTCGGGATGACACATAAATCTGTGTTAGTCTCTGGCTGACCTCTTGTTTTATTTGCAAAAATCTGTCATACTATGAGAGATGGCACTGTAGTTTTAAATGATATGGCAGATGCCCGATGAACAAGATAGAGAAATGGACTGGTAGAAAATGGAGAAAATACTTAAAAAATTGAAAAAACTGCTGCGTCTGATTTTCGGTCGTACCACGCTGGGAACGCTGTTTCTGCTGATACAGATTCTTGTGCTCTTTGCCGGGTTTGACTGGTTTAGAGAGTACCTGATCTATATGTATGGCGGATCTGCGATACTCAGTGCCCTGATATTGATCTATATTATCAGCGATGAAGGAAACAGCACGATCAAGCTGTCCTGGGTTGTGCCGATTCTGGTATTTCCAGTGTTTGGAACGCTGTTTTATCTGTTTTTGACGCTGCAGCCTGGCACGCACCGTATTAACCGGCGGATCGAGGAAGTTGGGACAAAACTGCGTCCGTACCTTTTACAGGATCCGGAGGTGCTGGCACACTATGAGAGCATCAGCGCCAGTGGCGGCAATCTCGTCCGCTATATGAACCAGTACGGACGTTTCCCGGCGTATGAAAATACGGGGGCACGTTATTTCCCGCTGGGAGATGATATGTTTCCAGTATTATTGGAAGAACTCAAAAAAGCGGAACATTTTATATTTATGGAATATTTTATCGTAGAACACGGAGTGATGTGGGATGCGATTTTACAGGTGTTAGAGACGAAGGCCGCCGAGGGCGTGGAAGTCCGATTTATGTATGACGGCATGGGAAATCTCTTCACGCTGCCGCACGGCTATGAGAAGGCGATGCAGGAGAAGGGGATTCAGTGCAAGATTTTTGCGCCGGTGCGTCCGGCTCTCTCGAGTTATCAGAATAACCGCGATCACCGGAAGATCTGCGTGATTGATGGTCATACTGCGTTTACCGGAGGCGTGAACCTGGCGGATGAGTATATCAACCAGCGGGTGCGCTTTGGACACTGGAAGGACACGGCAGTCCTGATCAAAGGAAAAGCCGTGGATAGTTTTACGATGATGTTTCTGCAGCTCTGGGATGTGACGGAGCGGGATGGCGAGGAGTACCGCCGATTTTTATGTCCGCCGGAATTTCATATGCCGGCGGGGATGGATTACGGCGGCTTTGTGATGCCGTATGCGGACAGCCCGCTCGACGGGGAAAATGTCGGCGAGTCGGTGTACCTCGATATTTTAGGGCGTTCACGCCGGTATGTGCACATCACGACTCCGTATCTGATTCTCGACGATACGACGCTGGCGGCGCTCAAGTTTGCGGCAAAACGCGGCGTGGAGGTCATTATTATCATGCCGCATATACCGGATAAGTTATATGCGTACCTGCTGGCTCGCAGCTATTACGCGGAGCTTCTGCGGGCTGGTGTCCAGATCTATGAATACACGCCGGGCTTTATCCATGCGAAGATGTTTACGAGCGACGATGAGAAGGCGGTGGTCGGAACGATCAACCTTGATTTCAGAAGCCTGTATCTGCATTTTGAGTGCGCGTCCTATTTCTTCCGCAATGCGGTTGTGATGGATGTGGAAGAAGATTTCCAGAAAACACTTGCAAAGAGCGAGCGGATCACTCTGGAAAGCTGCCGGAAGTATCCGTTTATCCGGCGGTTTGCGGGGAAGGCGCTGCGGATTCTGGCGCCGCTTATGTAGAACTTCAAAACGAGAGATATGGCATATTTATGTTTTCTTGAATGAAAAACAAGGATAAATAAGCAAAAAATGTGAGAGCAAATGACGAACAGGGAGAGATAAACGTATGGAATGGCACGATGGAAAACACCGCTGCCGCTGGGCGAATCCAAAGAATGAATTGTATATCCGTTACCACGACGAGGAGTGGGGAAAGCTGGTTCGGGATGATGCGAAGCTCTTTGAGATGCTGATCCTTGAATGCTTTCAGGCAGGGCTTTCGTGGGAGTGCATTCTCAATAAGCGGGAGGCATTCCGCGCCGCGTTCGATGAATTTGACCTGGACAAGGTGTGCGGTTACGACGAGGCGAAGGAGGAAGCACTCCGGACCGCCCCGGGAATTGTACATAACCGGCTGAAAATTCATGCCGCTGTCACGAATGCACGGATATTCCGGGAAATTCAGAATGAATATGGGAGTTTTGACGCGTATCTGACTCACTGGACAGGAGATGCGGTGATTCATGAGACAGGCAAGGTCAGCTCGCCGCTCTCAGATGCAGTGTCGGCAGATCTCAAAAAGCGTGGGATGAAGTTTGCCGGGACGGTGATTATTTATTCGTATCTGCAGGCGGTCGGGCGGATTGAGTCGCATGAGGATGGATGCTTTCTGGAATATAAGATGTAAAATAACAAGATGGCAGGTGCAGGAAAAAGGGCGTACCAGAAACATGTCGCAAGCGACCGCGCTTGGCGCGAGAATGTGCCAAGGCACATTCTTTTTCACGGGAGGACGGAGCGATGGATTCCGAGAATGCGAATAAGAGTAAGAAGAAAAAGACTTCAAACATAATACAGATCTGCATCGGCGTGCTGGCGGTTGTGCTGGCGGCACTGATTATCGTGATGATGGGAATTGTCTCCAGTATTCAGGGAACGGCGCGTGTGGTCAATTATGCGGGACTGGTGCGCGGAAAGACACAGCGTATCATTAAATTGGAAATTTCCGGTCAGCCGGAGGATGGTATGATTCAGGATATTGAGGCCTTCGTCGACGGTCTGCGAAATGGCAATGGCGAACTGGGGCTGGTGCGCCTTGATGACGGGGCGTTTCAGAGTAAGATGCAGGAGTTGGAGGAGTACTTTGCCGCGCTTCACTATGAAATCCTGCGTGTCCGAGAAGTCGGCTATGAGAATACAGAGATCATTGATAAGAGCGAGCGGTTCTTTGAAATCTGTGATGAGGCGACGGGACTGGCGGAGGCGTATTCCCAGAGGAAGGCATCCTCGCTGACGGTAATTGAAAAATATATCACGATTGATATTATTGTTCTGATGCTTCTGATTGGATATGAATTTATCAAGGCGGTGCGCTTTGCGGCGATGAACCGTGCGCTGCAGAAAAAGGTGTATTTGGACAAGGCGACCGGACTTCCCAATAAGAATAAATGCGAAGAATTGCTGGATGATCCGGAACCGGCGGCGGAGAATGTGGGAGTATGCAGTTTTGACCTGAATAATCTCCGCCGAATCAACAACAGCATGGGGCATGAGGCGGGGGATGCCTACATCAGGCGGTTCGCCGTCTGCCTGCGCGCGTCCATGCCTGCGGAACAGTTCGTAGGGCGGGACGGCGGCGATGAATTTATTGCCGTTACGCATGGTCTGGATGAGGAGGCCATGCGGGAATGCCTCACCCATGTGCGGGAGGCGATGACAGAGGAGTCAAAGGGATATCCGGATATGCCGCTCAGCTATGCGGTCGGGTATGCACTTGCCAGTGATTTTCCGGGCAGTACGATGCGGGAGCTTTTCAATTTTGCCGATAAAAATATGTATATCAACAAAAACCATGTAAAGCGCGAGGAAGCGGCAGCGGAAAAACGGCTGGATTTCCGCCTGCTCAAGCTTTTAAACCGGTTCGGGAGAAACTTTTCGGATTGTCTCTACTGCGACGCGCACATGGATACCTACCGGACACTCCGTGCCAGTGTTGATTTCTTCCTGGCGTCGGACGGAAGCTATTCCGGTGCGGCGGAGCAGATAGCAACGGAACGAGTGCCTCGTGCTGACCGCGCCTACATCCGCCAGAGTCTGCAGATTTCAAAGCTTTCCGGGAAGCTGCAGGCGGAGGGAGATCTACTTGAATTGCAGTATGACACTAACGATCAGGGACTCTACAGCCGCCTGACGCTGATCCCGGTAGATTGGGATGAGAAAGGAAAGCTGCATCATTTCCTGCTGGCATTTGAGACGATCCGGAAAAGTTCAGAAGGACGGGCAGATGCGAAGGAACAGCTGACGCTTTATTATGAACAGCTCAAACAGTCGATTCTGGAAAATGACAGCTATGTGGATGCACTCCTGGATCTGTCGGATATGATATATACAGTTAATTTGACAAAGGATCTTCTGGAGAAGGGTGTTGTTCTGAATGGAAAAGAAGAGAGATGCCGGGAGCTATTTATGGACTATCCGCTGCCGTGCTCTTACCGTGATTATTGCAGTGAATATATGAAGATGGTCACCCAGGAGACCTTGGGAAGCTATCGCATAGCAGATGATCCGGCTAAGCTTTTGAAGCGGTTTGAGGCAGGGGAGAAACATATTTCCGTGGAATACTGTATCCAGGAGGAGGATGGCACGATCTGCTGGGTACAGAAAACAGTTCTGATGACGCAGACGATCGTGTTTGATACGGAGCTTTCTTGTGAGATGCCGGTGGTTCATGCGATCATTCTTCTGCAGGATACGTCGCAGATGCACGCGCGGGATGAACAGGAGCACGCGCGCCTGCAGGCGGCATTTGATGAAATGCGGACGGCAAACCGGGCGAAAACAGATTTCTTAAGCCGCATGAGTCACGATATCCGGACACCGCTCAATGGCATTATCGGGCTTTTGAAAATCGATGAGGCACATTTTGATGATAAGGAGATGCTGATGGAAAATCACCGGAAAATGCAGGTGGCGGCGGGGCATCTGCTGTCCCTCATCAATGATGTGCTGCAGATGAGCAAGCTGGAAGAGGGAAAGATCATTCTGGCACATGATTATATTTCATTGGCAGAGATGACGCGCGATATCGTGAGCATCATCATCGAGCGCGCGGTAGATGCGGGCATTCAATGGGAGTATGATAAAAGAAAAGCGGAGATTCCGTATCCGTATATTTATGGAAGCCAGCTCCATCTGCGCCAGATTTTCCTGAATATTTATGGAAACTGCATCAAATACAATCGTCCGGGCGGAAAAATCAGTACCAGGGTGGAGGCGCAGGATGTACGGGACGGCTGGTGCGTCTATAGGTGGACGATCTCGGACACGGGAGTTGGCATGAGCCAGGAATTTCTGGATCACATCTTTGACCCGTTTGCACAGGAGAAAAATGATGCGCGTAGTGTTTACCAGGGAACTGGGCTTGGCATGACGATCGTCAAAGGGCTGATTGAACAGATGCACGGAAACATCGAGGTGACGAGTGAGGTCGGCATTGGAACGACGTTTGTGGTGGAAATTCCATTTGAGATTGCACCGCCGCCGGAGGAGTTCCCGGTTAAGGAAGCAGCGCCGTCAGGAGATATTCACGGTTTGAAGCTGCTTTTGGCGGAGGACAATGAGTTGAATGCAGAGATCGCGGAAACACTTCTGACCGATGCGGGTGCCCATGTCACGATTGTGAAGAACGGGAAGAAAGCAGTAGACTGCTTTGAGGCGGCACCTCCGGGGACGTTCGATGCGATTCTCATGGATGTGATGATGCCAGTGATGGATGGTCTGGCTGCGACACGCGCGATCCGGGCGATTCCGCGGGCGGATGCAAGGCAGATTCCGATTCTTGCCATGACGGCAAATGCCTTTGAAGAGGATGCCAGGCAGTGCTTGGCAGCTGGGATGAATGTGCATCTGGCAAAACCACTGCAGATGGATAAGGTGCTGGCGGCGCTCATGGAGTGCTGCGGCAAAAAGAGGGATCTATAAAGTTTGGAAAGGGCGAAAAGGAACGCAGGCGGTACAGGTATGAAAGCAATCTCTATTTACACGATTACCCGAAATCAGAATACGGAATACCTTCAAAAGCTGGAACGACAGCTTTCGGGGCGGGATGTGTTTCTGAAAATACGGGAATGGGAGCTGGACAGCATGAAAGCGCTTGTTTCGGAGTTGGAGAGACATATGCAGGCGGTGTACGCACTGCGTTTTTTCTATTCGTTTCAGATTCCGAGACTGGGGAAAGAGTTTGATCTGCTTCAGATCAAGGAAGAACAAATTTTAAACCTTGAATTAAAGAGCGGACAGGTGTCGGATGAGGCGATCCGCAAGCAGCTCATACAAAACCGGTATTATCTGGCGGCGCTGGGAAAGCCGATTCGTTCGTACACTTATATTAGCAGCCAGAACCGCCTGGTGCGTCTGACGAATCATGACCGCATTGTGGAGGCGGACTGGGAACAGCTCTGCTGGGATTTGCAACAGGAGAGTGCTGATTATCCAGGTAATATCGAAGACTTGTTTCAGGCGGAGCTGTACCTGATTTCGCCGCTCACAGAGCCGGGACGGTTCTTAAAGAAAGAATATTTCCTGACATACCAGCAGAGGGATATTGAACGCCAGATTTTAAAGAAAATCCGGGCAGACCGGACGGGATATTTCTGGTTTACCGGGCTTCCGGGGACGGGAAAAACGCTGCTTTTATATGATATTGCGATGAAACTCTCCGGGCGGCAGCGGGTGTGCATGATCCACTGCGGTGAAGCGGGAAAAGAGTGGAAGGTGCTGCATGAGCGGCTGCGGCGGGTGGAGTACCTGGCGGAGGATAGTGTTCAAACGGGAACGGAAATCAGGTTTGAAGCATACAGCGCGATCTTAGTAGATGAGGCACACCTTCTGTCGCCCAATACATTGGAAATTTTGCTGGAGATCGGCAAAACGCGTCCGATTATTTTTTCCAGTAACTGTGAGGATATGATTTCGCCGGAAGAATTGGAACTGGGTGCAATAAAGCTCTTGGGGGAGCAGCCGGGAATCCAGACATTCCACCTGACGAATCGGATCCGTGCGAATGCAGAACTTTCCTATTTTATACAAAATATGATGCACCTGCCGCACGGACGCGGAATGCGGCGCTATCCCCATGTCGCGGTGGTTTATGCCAACGATGAGTCAGAAGCAGCTAATTTGCTGAATGATTACATCCGTCAGGGATATGAGTGCCAGGAATCCGATTGGCAGGAAAAACTGGAAGAGCAATCCGATTCTGCCGTAGAAATACAATCTCGCCATACGCGAGAAGTCGATTGCATGGTGCATCGGCTGGATGGGCGCTATTATTATGATGAAATGGGATATCTGCGCTCGACGGAGCGCGATGTGAGGCATCTTTTTTATCAGCTCAGCGAGGCAAAAGAAGAGCTGGCGCTGGTGGTGATGGGAAATGAGAAGCTGTATGGAACGCTGCTGAACTTGTTTTAAGGTGTTTTGAAGGAAAAGTTTTATATAAAATGTTGGAATGTGTTCAAAAAGCATATTTCCAACATTTTTTGTCGTTCATTATGCTAAGGACAAGAAAAAAGCCTCAGGCAGACACCTGAGGCCAGTTAAACTCGATTTAGGCTCTTTCAACTAAACCGGATCTTAAGCAAGAAGTACATACATACATCTTCTGAGCTCCGCCATTAGTTTTAACCTTAACAGACTTAACGTTAGCTTTCCACATTTTGTTAGATCTTCTATGTGAATGACTCACTGCATTACCAAAATGAGCAGCTTTCTCGCAGATTGCACACTTAGCCATCGTAGCACCTCCTTAACCGATCATTGGACTTCCTATTAAAATCCATAACAAAGGTATAATAGCAGAAAATAGGAAAATATGCAAGTGAAAAACCAAAAAAAATAAAAAAAGTTTTCGACAGATGTCTATTTTCTATTTCCTTTTTAACGTGGGTGGTGTATAATATACGCGTAAGCCATGAGTCATGCGGATAAAAAAGGCTGAAAAACGGTGTTGTGCTTGCACATAAGCCGTATTTCAGACATTTTTATCCATAGGGCGAAGCCCGTGAGCGAGATGGAGCGAAGCGGAATCGAGCTGCATGACGGGGTAGAGAGACGCATATATTTCATCCCACGCGCCGACACAGGAGCCGCTCAGGCTCCGCATGTCCAGCCCGTAAAAAATCATGGCATAAAATTCGAATCAAACAAAAACAAGTAAAGAAACGGAGGCTGTCAATATGAAAGGACGCATCGACAATAAAATGGGTTCGATCCAGATCGATCCGGAAGTAATTGCAATGTACGCCGGAACGACAGCAGTAGAATGCTTCGGTATCGTTGGCATGGCGGCTGTCAGTATGAAAGATGGTCTGGTAAGACTGCTTAAAAGAGAAAGCCTGACACACGGCATCAACGTAGCCATCAAGGACAATGCACTCAGCATCGATTTCCACGTAATCGTGGCATACGGGGTCAGCATCTCTACCGTTGCGGACAACCTGATCGAGAGTGTAAAATATAAAGTAGAAGAGTTTACTGGCATGAAGGTTGAGAAAATCAGCATTTATGTTGAAGGCGTAAGAGTGATAGATTAAGGAGGAACAAACCCTGTGGGCATGAATTATATAGATGCCGGGATGTTAAAGAATGCATTTCTGGCTGGAGCAAAAGGCCTGGAGGCCAACAAGGAATGGATCAATGAGCTGAACGTATTTCCTGTTCCAGATGGAGATACCGGTACGAACATGACGATGACGATTCTGTCAGCCGCCAGAGAAGTGGCAGCCGTTGAAAATCCGACGATGGAGGCGTTAGCAAGAGCGATTTCCTCCGGTTCCCTGCGTGGCGCACGAGGCAATTCCGGCGTTATCCTTTCACAGCTCTTCCGCGGATTTACGAAAGAGATTAAGACGGTAGATGTCATTACGACGAGTGTTCTCTCAGACGCATTTAACCGTGCGACGGAGACAGCTTATAAGGCAGTTATGAAGCCGAAGGAAGGTACGATTCTGACTGTTGCCAAGGGAATGGCGGATAAAGCGGCAGAACTGGCACCGCAGACCGAGGACGTACTTGAATTTTCAGAGAAAGTATTGGAGTACGGCGAATATGTTTTAAGCCAGACACCGGAGATGCTTCCGGTTCTGAAAGAGGCAGGTGTAGTGGATTCTGGCGGACAGGGTCTGATTCAGGTTATCAAGGGCTGTATTGAGGGCTTAAAAGGAAAAGTCGTGGATATCGACGCGGCAGTTACTCCGTCTGTATCGGGAAATGGAGCGGCAAAAACAGCAACAGGCGCCGGAAGCACGCAGGCAGCGGATATCCGTTTTGGTTATTGTACGGAATTTATTATCAATGCAGAAAAACCGGCGGATGAGACGACAGAGCAGGAACTGAAAGATTATCTGAGCACGATCGGCGACTCCCTGGTAGTTGTGGCAGATGATGATATTGTCAAGATTCACGTTCATACAAACGATCCAGGTCTGGCGATTCAGAAGGCACTGACCTACGGTTCCCTGTCCCGCATCAAGATTGACAATATGCGCGAGGAACATCAGGAGAAACTGATCAAAGATTCCGAACGTCTGGCGGCACAGCAGAAGGCAGAAGAAGAAGCCAAAGAGAAGAAGGAAGAACCACGCAAGAAATATGGATTTATCGCCGTATCGGTCGGAGAAGGTCTTTCTGAGATTTTCAAGGGTATCGGCGCTGACTATATCATCGAGGGGGGACAAACGATGAATCCGAGTACGGAGGATATGCTGGAAGCAATCGAAAAAGTCCATGCCGAGACAGTTTACATTCTGCCGAACAATAAAAATATTATTCTGGCGGCAGAGCAGGCAAAGAGCCTGTCAGAAGATACCAAGGTATATGTAGTTCCGTCCAAGACGGTTCCGCAGGGTATCACGGCGCTGATTAATTTTGCTCCGGATCTGACGGTGGAAGAAAATATGGAACAGATGACCGAGGAGATGAGCCACGTTAAGACCGGTCAGATTACCTACGCAGTCCGCAATACATCGATCGATGGTATGGAGATCGCAGAGGGCGATATCATGGGGATCGGCGACAGCGGCATGCTGGCAGTTGGCAAGAATATCGAGGAGACCGCGATGGAGTCACTTCGTAAGATGGTAGATGATGAGTCTGAGCTTGTGACGATCTATTATGGTGAGGATGTCACGGAAGAGGACGCAGAGGCATTCTGTGAGAAAGCCCGCAAAGAATTTACATCCTGCGAATTTGAATGCCAGAATGGCGGGCAGCCGATTTACTATTATATGATTTCGGTAGAGTAGATTTAGGTCGTTTAAAGTGATTGAAATGCGTTAAATGAATCTGCACTATTGGCTGAGAAAATGCAGATAACGAGAAAATGAATTTTCTATGTGATGGCGCAGATAAAACATTTGACGTATAAAACAAAATAATTCATAAGTATGAAATGAGGCAGGTCAGGGGAGAGATCCCTGCGTCCTGCCTCTCTTTCATTCCAATGTATTCCCGGATTTTTTGTCCGGTAACTGTCCGCGTGGCTGATTTTCCGGAGAATATTCTGAAAAGCAGGAGGAGATAAATGGAACAGCAGAATATAACCGCTGTCAAGGGCATCGGTGAAAAGACGGCAAAGCTATTTCAAAAAATAGGCGTGGAAACGGTGGAAGAACTGCTTCATTATTATCCGCGTGCTTATGATGAGTTTAAGGAACCGCAGCCGATCGCGGAACTGAAGGAAGATACGATCGCGGCAGTCGGCGGAATCCTGGCAAAAACGGCGGATGTGGTGCGGTATGGAGCGCGCCTGCAGGTTACGACGGCTGGATTGCGGGATAGCGGAGGCACACTGGCGCTGGCATGGTACAATATGCCCTATCTGCGCGGGACGCTCAAGGCGGGGGAACGCTTTATTTTCCGTGGCCGTGTGGTAAAAAAACGGGGAAGACTTACGATGGAGCAGCCGGAGATCTACCGCCCGGAACAGTATGCGAAAGTCGTGTCGTCTATGCAGCCGGTTTACGGACAGACGAAGGGACTTGGCAATAAGACGATCGCAAAGGCAGTCACGGAAGCCCTCACGATGCGCCAGATGGAACGGGAATATCTGCCGGCTGGTCTGCGGGAAAAGTACGGATTGGCGGAAATCAACTATGCGCTGGAGCACATCCATTTTCCGGCAAACCGGGAAGAACTGATGTTTTCCCGGAAACGTCTTGTGTTTGATGAATTTTTCATGTTCCTGATGTCAGTGCGCCTGCTCAAAGACAAAAAAGAAGATAAAAAGAGCGCATATCCATTTACGTTTTCTGGGGAAATGGCGTCGGTGGAAGAGCGCCTCCCATATGCTCTGACCGGGGCACAGAAAAAGGTAATCCGGGAGGTGTACGCCGATTTGTCCGGCGGGCATATCATGACCCGATTGATTCAGGGCGACGTTGGTTCGGGTAAGACGATTGTGGCGATTCTGGCGTTGCTGCAGGCGGCGGCAAATGGATATCAGGGGGCGCTGATGGTGCCGACGGAGGTACTGGCGCGCCAGCATTACGAGTCGATGACCGAATTGTTTGCGTCGCTGGGAATCACATATCGTCTGGTGCTTCTGACCGGTTCGATGACAGCGAAGGAAAAACGGCTTGCCAGAGAGTCGATTGAAAATCATGAGGCAGATATCGTGATTGGAACCCACGCGCTGATTCAGGAAAAAGTGGTGTACGACAATCTGGCATTGGTAATCACGGATGAACAGCACCGTTTTGGAGTGGCACAGCGGGAAATGCTGAGCAAAAAAGGCGGCGAGCCGCATGTGCTTGTCATGAGTGCGACGCCGATCCCGCGGACGCTGGCGATTATTTTATATGGGGATCTTGATATTTCCATCATCGATGAACTTCCGGCAAACCGGCAGCCGATCAAGAACTGTGTCGTGAACCGTGAATTTCGCCCGAATGCCTACCGTTTCATCGAAAATGAAGTCCGTGCCGGCCGTCAAGCATACGTCATCTGCCCGATGGTCGAGCCGAGCGAGATGCTGGAGGCAGAGAACGTCATCGATTATACCGAAGAGCTGCGCCGCGCCCTGTCCCCGTCGATCCGGGTGGAATATCTGCACGGAAAGATGAAGGGAAAAGAAAAAAATGCGATCATGGAAGCATTTGCGGCAAATGAGATTCATGTGCTGGTATCCACTACGGTCATCGAGGTCGGAATCAATGTCCCGAATGCCACCGTTATGATGATCGAAAATGCCGAGCGTTTCGGTCTGGCGCAGCTCCATCAGCTCCGCGGGCGCGTCGGTCGAGGAAAAGATCAGTCCTACTGCATCATGGTCAACGCCTCCGGCGAGGAAGACGCCGGAAAGCGGCTGGATATTCTCAATAAGTCAAACGACGGCTTCTACATCGCCTCCGAAGACTTAAAACTGCGCGGTCCCGGAGACCTCTTCGGCGTCCGCCAGAGCGGCGATCTCGAATTCCATTTAGCGGATATATTTGCAGATGCAGATATATTGAAGGCAGTTTCGGATGAAGTGAAGAAATTAATGGATAAAGATCCGCTGTTGGAGGCGGAGGAGAATCAGGAACTGAAACGGAAGATGAATGGGTATTTGGAGAGAGGTTGGGAGAAGGTGAATTTGTGATGGGGATGGATTGAATTGCAAATCGCGGTTTGAGTAGATTAATTAGAAAAAGCTCCTGCATACACAGAATGAACATTCATCTGTGTATGCAGGAGTTTTTTGAAATTTCCAGCGGTTTATCAGCCGTCAATTCTCATTACATCTGTCCCTCGTTATACCGCTTAATCAGCTTCTGGATCTTCGCAGTCGGAGTCAGTGCGTTCTCCAGAGATACGTTATGGTTCAGGGAGTTGATGATTGCAGCGATAAACTTGCTCATATCAGCTTCTACATACCAGTCACGTTTAAGAAGTTCCGGCGTGTGGTAGTTTAAGTTGGTGGTTACGACGCAGTCGAGGTAACCTTTTGCGAAAAATTCGTCGAATTTCTCAAGTCCGTTGGTGAACAGACCGAAGGTAGCGCATACAACGACGCGTTTTGCCTTGCGCTCTTTGAGGGCGCGGCAGGTGTCCAGCATGCTCTCGCCGGAGGAGATCATGTCATCGATGATGAGAACGGTCTTTCCTTCAACGGAAGAACCTAAGAACTCATGGGCAACGATTGGGTTACGTCCATTGACAACACGGGAGTAATCGCGGCGTTTGTAGAACATACCCATGTCAACACCCAGGTTGTTTGCCAGATATACGGCGCGGGACATAGCGCCCTCGTCCGGGCTGATAACCATCAGGTTGTCCTTGTCGATCTTTAAGGTTTTGTCATGGTTCAGTAATGCCTTGATAAACTGGTAGGTCGGCATGAAATTATCAAAACCGCTTAACGGAATGGAGTTCTGTACACGCGGGTCATGTGCATCGAAAGTAATGATGTTGCTTACGCCCATCTGAATCAGTTCTTCGAGCATCATCGCGCAGTCAAGGGATTCACGACCGCTGCGCTTGTGCTGGCGTCCTTCATATAAGAACGGCATGATAACATTGACACGATGTGCGGTAGCAATGGATGCGCCGATGATACGTTTTAAATCCTGGTAATGGTCGTCCGGGGACATATGATTGGTAAATCCGCTCATTTTGTAGGTCAGGCTGTAGTTGGTTACATCGACCATGGCGTAAATATCGGTACCACGGACAGACTCATTGACGATGCCTTTTGCTTCACCGCTTCCGAAACGCGGGCACGCGCAGTCAAGCATGTAGGAATCAGCATCATAGCCGCGGTACTGTAAATTTTCCTGACGTTTTTTCAGGACTTCAATATCGTTGCGGCGGAAATTGATAATGTGGGAGTTGACTTTCTCAGCCAGATCCCGGCAGCTCTCCAGTGCGGCAATTTTAAGCGGCGCAACCGGAAGCGTGTCATTAAACACGTAGTCATTCGACATGATTATACCTCCAAACAGTGTAGGTCCTTCGATGCATGCGGGCAGAGCGTACAAGTTTGTCTGCCATTTGCAGGACATAATACAACTATTTTATACCATTTTACGATAAGAAACGTCAATAGCAAATGAGAAAATTACAAAAAAAATCAAATATTTGGCTTGCTTTTGAAAAAATCCACATCTGCGAATCAGAAGCACAACTTTACAAAAAAGCTGATTACTGTTAATATAATACTGGATTCTTAGGGTTTAAAAATATTTGAAATGAGGATTTTATAAATGAAAAAAGGTCATCTGATAAAATCGGTCGATCCGGGCTCGATTGCGGAGGAAATGGAGCTGGAGCCGGGGGACGTCCTTCTGACGATCGATGGAGATGAGATAGAGGATATTTTTGATTATGAATATAAGATAAACAGTGAGGAGATTACGCTGCTGGTCCGCAAGAAGAACGGCGAGGAGTGGGAACTGGATATCGTAAATGAGTATCAGGATCTGGGGATTACCTTTGAAAATGGTCTGATGAGCGATTATCGTTCCTGCAGGAATAAGTGCATCTTCTGTTTCATCGACCAGATGCCGCCGGGCATGCGTGAGACACTGTATTTTAAGGACGATGATTCCAGACTTTCGTTCCTGCAGGGCAACTATATCACGCTGACGAATATGAAGGATAAGGATATTGAGCGGATTATCCGGTTTAAGCTGGCGCCGATCAATATTTCAGTGCAGACGACGAATCCGGAGCTGCGCTGCAAGATGCTTCATAACCGCTTTGCCGGTGAGGCACTCCAGAAAATCGACCGCCTGTATGAGGCGGATATCCCGATGAATGGTCAGATCGTTTTATGCCGGGGCGTCAATGACGGGGCGGAGTTAGACCGTTCGATCCGTGATCTGACGAAATACATTCCGGCGATGCAGAGTGTTTCGGTCGTGCCGGTCGGTCTCTCGAAGTACCGCGATGGTCTGTATCCGCTTGAGCCGTTTACACCGGAGCAGTTGGGCGATACCATTGATTTGATAGAGAAATGGCAGAAGAAGATCTATGCGGAACACGGTATTCACTTCATTCACGCCAGCGATGAGTTTTACATGGGCGCCGGGCGCCCGCTTCCGGAAGCGGATCGCTATGATGGCTATATCCAGCTGGAAAATGGGGTCGGCATGATTCGCCTGATGGAGGAGGAGATAGCCGAGGCGCTGGAGCAGCTGCATCCGGGAGAGGCTGGCGAGGTGTGCCCGGAGGAGATTTCGATTGCAACGGGACGGCTGGCTGCCCCGTATATTGAGCAGTATGTAGAGCGCGTGTGCCGCCAGTTCCCGGGGAAAAAGGTACATGTATATGCGATCCGCAATGACTTCTTTGGTGAGCGGATCACGGTGGCGGGGCTGATCACGGCAAAGGATCTGATTGCACAGTTAAAGGAACAGCCGCTTGGCAGCCGCCTGCTGCTTCCAAGCGCCATGTTCCGAAGCGGCGAGGAGACATTTCTGGATGATCTGACCCGCACGGATGTACAAAATGCTTTACAAGTTCCGGTGGATATTGTAAAATCAAGCGGACGTGATTTTGTGGAAGCAATTCTGGCTCCTGTGAAGGAGGAAAGCTCCAGGCATGGCGAGTATGAGCCGGATCCGGAGGAATTTGCCGCTCAGATGGATGATAACTGGCAGGAAGAAGATCTGGATGGCGTACAGGTGTACGCATATGAGCCGGAAGACCTGGATTAGGATGCCCCGGACGAAGTCGTTTGTTTTGAAGAGGAAGACTCAGATCTGGAGGATGAGAAAGAAACGTGATGGCTGGAAATACAGAGGAAAACGTGCTTTCGGACACACAGAAAGAAAGCGTCTGGATGTGAAATGCATCACAATGAATGAAACAAGTAACTGGACAATAAAAATAGCAGCTGTGGATTTACAAACCAGCTGCGGAGCATGAAAATAAATGGAGGCATAAATATGAAAAAGAAACCGGTGGTGGCGGTCGTTGGACGTCCAAACGTGGGAAAATCCACCCTTTTCAACGTCCTTGCGGGCGATATGATTTCGATTGTAAAAGATACTCCAGGTGTAACGCGTGACCGTATTTACGCGGACTGTACCTGGTTAGACCATGCTTTTACCCTGATCGATACTGGCGGTATCGAGCCGGATACGAAGGATATTATCCTGTCCCAGATGCGTGAGCAGGCGGAGATCGCGATCGCGACGGCGGATGTGATCCTGTTTATCGTAGATGTGCGTCAGGGCATGACCGATTCGGATTCCAAGGTGGCGGATATGCTGCGTAAATCGAGAAAACCGGTTGTTCTGGCGGTCAATAAAGTAGACAATCCGGCGAAATTTGGCAATGATGTCTATGAGTTCTACAACCTCGGTATCGGTGATCCGGTAGCGATCTCGGCAGCCTCCCGTCTGGGACTGGGCGATCTGCTGGATGAAGTCGTGGCACATTTCCCGGAGGGAAGCGGTGACGAGGAAGAGGATGACCGTCCGAGAGTGGCGATTGTCGGAAAACCAAACGTAGGTAAATCTTCTATTATAAATAAGCTTCTGGGCGAGAACCGCGTCATCGTATCGGATATCGCCGGTACGACCCGCGATGCAGTCGATACAGAGATTGTCCGCAACGGTACCGAATATGTCTTTATCGATACGGCAGGTCTGCGCCGCAAGAGCAAGATCAAGGAGGAGCTGGAGCGCTACAGCATCATCCGTACCGTAACGGCGGTTGAGAGGGCTGATGTGGTTCTGATGGTCATCGATGCGAAAGAGGGAGTAACCGAGCAGGATGCAAAGATTGCCGGTATCGCACATGAGCGTGGAAAAGGTATTATCATCGTGGTAAATAAATGGGATGCGATCGATAAGACCGATAAGACTATTTATGAGTACACCAATAAGATTAAGACCGTTCTGTCCTTTATTCCGTATGCGGAGTTCGTGTTCGTATCCGCACTGACCGGACAGCGTATGAATAAGCTGTTTGAGATGATCGACATGGTGCGCGAAAATCAGACACTGCGTATTGCAACCGGCGTTCTCAATGAGATCCTGGCAGAGGCAGTGGCACTGCAGCAGCCGCCGTCTGACAAGGGCAAGCGTTTAAAGCTCTACTATATGACACAGGTAGCGGTCAAACCGCCGACATTCGTTGTGTTTGTCAATGATAAGGAACTGATGCATTTCTCATATACACGGTATCTCGAGAACAAGATCCGTGACGCATTCGGATTCAAGGGAACTTCCTTAAAATTCCTGATCCGCGAGAGAAAGGGGAAGGATCAATAATGGAACGTCTCATCTGTATTGTGATTGGCTATATCTTTGGTCTGATCCAGTCCGGCTATCTGTATGGAAAGGCAAATCATATGGATATCCGCCAGTACGGCAGCGGAAATGCCGGTTCTACGAACGTCCTGCGTGTGATGGGAAAGAAAGCGGGCGCGATCGTATTTTTAGGGGACTTTTTCAAGGCGGTGTTTGCAATGGCAGTCTGCCGTCTGCTGTTTAAGGGAAATGCGGATGTGGATCTTCTTGCATTGTATGCGGGTCTGGGAGTCACACTCGGTCACAATTTCCCGTTTTACCTGAAATTCAAGGGAGGCAAGGGAATTGCCTGCATGGCGGGCATCATGACAGCGATGGATCTGCGGATTACGCTGACCTGTTTCGTGATTTTCTCCGTAACGGTGTTCCTGACCCGCTATGTATCGCTTGGTTCGATTCTTGTGTCGATCACCTTTTTTGCAGAGCTTGTGATCTTTGAGAGCATGGGTTCCTACCGGGTAAGCACGCCGAACCGCATCCAGTTCTATGCACTGGGCGCGATTCTGATGTGCATGGCGATCTGGCGCCATCGGAGCAATATTGGGCGTCTGTTGTCCGGCACAGAAAACAAACTGGGCGCGAAGAAATCATGAAAGAAGTTTAGCAACACTTTACATAGTTGCCATAAGGTAATTGTTCACAGGTGGGCACTTTTGGAACCGAAAGTGCCGTAAGAAAACGTGGTGGCAGCAGGAATTTGCCGTATTTAAATGCGAAGCCACGGCAAATTCCGTTACTGGGCACGTATGCATGAACAGTAACGTCATAAGTAGTGGGAATGTATAAAAATTTCCAAATAACATTGACCTGTAGAGAGAAGAAGAGAGAAAAGCAGGTCGGGAGGTATCAGGATGGCAGCAGTAGGAATTATCGGAGCCGGAACCTGGGGCACAGCCCTGGCGGTGCTTCTGAACAATAATGGGCAGGATGTGACAATCTGGTCCGCATTTGATACAGAGATCCAGGAAATGAGCCGCACCAGACGGCACAAAAATCTGCCGGAGGTTGTACTTCCGGATCAGATCCAGATGACAGCTGATCTGCGCACCGCGATGGCGGAGAAGGATATGCTGATTATGGCGGTTCCGTCCGTCTATGTCCGCAGTACGGCGGCGAAGATGAAGGAATACCTGCGTTACGGTCAGATTGTCGTGGATGTGGCGAAGGGAATCGAGGAGCAGAGTCTTATGACGATGTCACAGGTCATCGAGGAGGAACTTCCGCTGGCGGAGGTAGCCGTCCTTTCCGGACCGAGCCATGCCGAGGAGGTGAGCCGGGGACTTCCGACTACCTGTGTGGCAGCGGCGCACCGCAAAAAGACTGCCGAGTTCATGCAGAGTGTGTTCATGAGTCCGGTGTTCCGCATTTACACCAGCCCGGACATGCTGGGCGTGGAAATTGGCGCGGCTCTTAAAAATGTCATTGCGCTGGCAGCCGGTACAGCGGATGGGCTGGGATGCGGCGATAACACGAAGGCGGCACTGATCACCCGCGGAATTGCGGAGATTGCCCGTCTGGGTATTGCAATGGGCGGAAAACAGCAGACCTTCTACGGATTATCCGGCATCGGTGATTTGATCGTAACCTGTGCGAGCATGCACAGCCGCAACCGCCGGGCGGGTATCCTGATTGGAAAGGGATACACGATGGATGAGGCGATGAAGGAAGTGCAGATGGTTGTCGAGGGCGTTTATTCTGCGAAAGCCGGTCTTCTGCTGGCACAGAAATACGGCTGCGATATGCCGATCGTTTCCCAGGTCAATCAGGTGCTGTTTGACGGAAAATCTCCGAAAGAGGCGCTGGCGGATCTGATGATGCGCGATCCGCGGATCGAATCGAGCGATCTTCCGTGGGAAGGATAATTCAGACGGCAGCCGTTTTTCTGAATTTGAGTGATAGAATTCGGAAAAATAGCAATGAGATCTACTATGTTTTTCTGGAAAATGCAGGTGTCTGTGTCAGGCGGACAAAACTTGTAAAAAGTGTTTACTATAACCCGTAAGAATATCTAATATAACTACAAGATCTGGAAAAGAGAGAATTTAGCGCAAAAAGTTGAAAATCTGCTAAATTCCCTCTTTTTTAGGTGGTTTTTGTATTGACAATTAGAGGGGTAAAATTTATAATTGCCTCATTCAAATAGTTGTTGTATTCCATTGCAGCATAGAATTGGAGGAGAATATTATGAAAAAAAGAGTAGTTAGTCTTGGGCTTGCGGCCATGATGGCGATGTCTATGACCGCTTGCGGCGGTTCTGGAAATGCGGGCACTTCTGAATCAGCAGCAGAAGATGCACAGGGCGCAGAGGGAGTTGACGGCGAAGTATTTAAAATCGGCGGCATCGGACCGATCACCGGCGCGGCTGGCGCTTACGGCGAGGCTGTAAAGAATGGTACTGAGCTGGCAATCAATGAGATCAACAAGGCTGGCGGTATCAATGGTTACCAGGTAGCGTTCAACTTCCAGGATGATGAGAATGATCCGGAGAAGGCGATCAACGCATACAATACCTTAAAAGACTGGAACATGCAGATGCTTCTTGGTACCGTTACTTCCAAGCCGTGTATCGCAGTTGTAGCAGAGACAGCAGCAGATAACCTGTTCCAGCTGACTCCGTCCGGATCTGCTGTTGAGAGTATTTCCGGCGACAACGCATTCCGCGTATGCTATTCTGACCCGGATCAGGGACGTGCATCCGCTCAGTACATCGGCGAGCACAAACTGGCAACCAAGATCGCTATCATCTACGACAGCTCCAGCGAGTACTCCGATGGTATCCGCGAGTCCTTCGTAGCAGAGGCCCCGAATCAGGGTCTGGAGGTAGTAGCCAGCGAGGCATTTACATCTGATAACAATACCGATTTCTCCGTACAGCTTGATAAAGCAAAAGAGTCCGGCGCTGATCTGGTATTCCTGCCGATCTACTATCAGGAGGCATCTGTTATCCTGAAACAGGCAAACGATAAAGATTTCCATCCGCAGTTCTTCGGCTGTGATGGTATGGACGGTATCCTGAGCGTTGATGGCTTTGATAAGTCCTTAGCAGAAGGTCTGATGCTTCTGACTCCGTTCTCCGTAGACGAGGAGTCCAGCCAGGACTTCGTAACTGCTTACCGTGATGCTTACGGCATCGACCCGCTTCAGTTCGCAGCAGATGCTTACGACGGCGTATATGCAATTAAGGCAGCTGCAGAGAAGGCAGAGATCACACCAGATATGAGCACTTCCGATATCTGCGATGCACTGAAAACAGCTATGACTGAGATCCAGATCGATGGTCTGACCGGTACAGAGATGCACTGGACGGCAGAAGGCGAGCCGCAGAAAGCGCCGAAAGCTGTAGAGATCAAAGACGGCAAATATGAGATGATGCAGTAATTAAAAATTTAAAAACTTCAGAACCGTTGCGGCTATATGTATGTAGCTCTGATGGGACTGCTACTGGATGTCCGGCGGCACAGATGGCTGCCGGGCATTTAGTAACAGCTTTCTTTTTAAAACGGTTCACTGCACATGCTTGCCTGCGACGGCAACCAGGTGTTTGCTTTCTGCAGACTGCGAGACGGTCATACTTGTTCTGCTAAATTCGGTCACAGGTAAACATGTGCAGCGAAATGCGTGTACAGGGAAATGCGAAAACGTAGAAACAAAGAGGTAGGTGTATACATATGAGTTTTCTTTCTTATTTAATCAATGGCATCAGTCTGGGAAGTGTCTATGCGATCATTGCACTGGGCTACACCATGGTTTATGGCATCGCGCGCATGCTGAACTTCGCACACGGCGATATCATCATGGTAGGCGGTTTCACAGTGTTTACGATTGTCACAACGATGGGCGGTTCTCCGGTTGTGGGTATTCTGGCTTCGGTGGTTGTGTGTACAGTGCTGGGCGTTACGATCGAGCGAGTTGCATACAGACCGCTGCGTGATGCGTCACCGCTGGCAGTTCTGATCACTGCGATCGGTGTCAGTTATCTGCTCCAGAACGTGGCGCTTCTGATTTTTGGTTCCAATGCGAGACAGTTTACATCGGTTATTACTGTACCGGCATTAAAGCTGGCTGGCGGCAAGCTTTCGATCTCCAGTGTCACGATCGTGACGATTTTAAGCTGTATCGTGATTATGGCTGCCCTGATGACATTTATCAATAAGACGAAAATGGGTCAGGCGATGCTGGCGGTTTCTGAGGACCGCGGTGCGGCAACCTTGATGGGTATCAATGTAAACCGCACGATCTCCGTAACCTTTGCGATTGGTTCCGCCCTGGCGGCAGTAGCAGGCGTGCTGCTCTGCTCGGCATACCCGTCCCTGTCTCCGTACACCGGTTCCATGCCGGGTATCAAGGCATTCGTGGCAGCGGTATTTGGCGGTATTGGTTCGATCCCGGGCGCATTTATCGGCGGTATCCTGCTTGGTATCATTGAAAACCTTGCCAAGGCGTACATTTCCTCCCAGCTTTCTGATGCGATCGTATTTTCTGTCCTGATTATTGTGCTTCTGGTCCGCCCGACCGGTATTCTCGGCAAGAAGATGACGGAGAAAGTATAATAGAGAAAATTATACGATGGTTCATGCCGGGGACTTTTGAAACGGAAAGTGCTGTGTGAAAACAAGATGGTGCATGAACTGCAATAAGCAAGAGAAAGTGCAGGTGTTTAAAATGAACGCATATAAAAATAAAATTCGGATTCAGAATGCGATCACGTATGCGATTGTAATCGGCTGTTACATTCTGATTCAGATTATGATGGCAGGCGGCCATGTAAACAGTCTTTTAAAGGGTATTCTGGTTCCACTTTGTACCTATACGATTTTGGCGGTTTCCTTAAACCTCACGGTTGGTATCCTCGGCGAGCTGAGTCTGGGTCATGCCGGATTCATGTGTGCGGGTGCGTTTTCAGGTGCATTTTTTAATCATGCCATGAAAAATCTGATCGCAAGCAACCAGGTACGCTTCATTCTGGCGCTCTTTGTCGGTGCGGCGGTAGCGGCGGTATTTGGTATCCTCATCGGTATTCCGGTTCTGCGTCTGAAAGGAGACTATCTGGCGATTGTAACGCTGGCATTCGGTGAGATCGTTAAAAATATTATCAATGTTCTGTACGTCGGCATCGACGGAAACGGAATCCACGTTTCCATGAAAGATGTAGCTTCCTTAAAGCTGGCAGCGGACGGTCAGGTGATCATCAAGGGTGCACAGGGTATCACAGGTACACCGAAGACGGCGACCTTTACGATCGGCATTATCCTGGTACTCCTGACCCTGTTTATTGTATTGAATATCATCAATTCCCGGACAGGCCGTGCGATCATGGCGATCCGCGACAACCGTATTGCGACAGAGTCTGTGGGTATCAATATCACGAAATACAAACTGATGGCATTTACCATCTCTGCTTCCTTAGCCGGTGTGGCAGGCGTTCTGTACGCACACAACCTGGCGACGCTGGCAGCGACCCCGAAAAGCTTCGGTTATAATATGTCCATTATGATCCTTGTATTTGTGGTTCTGGGCGGCATCGGAAATATCCGTGGTTCCATGATCGCGGCGGTTATCTTAACCCTGCTTCCGGAGATGCTTCGAAGCCTCAATAATTACCGTATGCTGATTTACGCGGTCGTCCTGATTGTAATGATGCTTTTGACCTCCAGTCCGAAGGCGATCGAGGTCCGCGGGCGCATCTTTTCATCATTCCGGAAAAAGAAGACAGAAGGGGAGGCGTAAATCATGGCAATGCTGGATGTAAAAAATTTAAGTATTTCTTTTGGCGGTCTGAAAGCGGTCGATGATTTCAGCATCACGATAGAAAAAGGACAGCTCTACGGCCTGATTGGACCGAACGGCGCTGGTAAAACGACTATTTTCAACCTTTTGACGGGCGTGTACAAGCCGGATGGCGGACGGATTCTGCTGGATGGAAAGGACATTACCGGTCACAAGGCAATCCAGATCAATCAGGCAGGCATCGCGAGAACCTTCCAGAATATCCGTCTGTTCAAGGAGCTGAGCGTGCTTGACAATGTAAAGGTTGGTCTTCACAACCATCATAAATATTCTACGCTGAGCGGCATTCTGCGTCTTCCGTCCTATTACAAGGTTGAGAAAGAGATGGATGAGCGCGCGATGGAGCTTTTGAAGGTGTTTGACCTCGACAAAGAGTTTGATTATAAGGCATCGAACCTCCCATACGGCAAGCAGAGAAAGCTGGAGATCGCCAGAGCGCTGGCGACCGAGCCGAAGCTTCTGCTTCTTGACGAGCCGGCAGCCGGCATGAACCCGAATGAGACGGCAGAGCTGATGAAGACGATCCGTTTCGTGCGCGATCATTTTGATATGACCGTACTTCTCATTGAGCATGATATGAAGCTGGTCTCCGGTATCTGCGAGCGCCTGACGGTCTTAAACTTCGGTCATATGCTGGCAGAGGGACCGACCAGCGAAGTACTCAGCAATCCAGAAGTTATCAAAGCATATCTGGGAGAATAGGGGGAAGTTTCGTATGTCAATGCTGGAAGTAAAAGATTTACAGGTATATTATGGTGTGATACAGGCACTCAAGGGAATTTCCTTTGAGGTAGAACAGGGCGATGTGGTAGCGCTGATCGGTGCCAACGGAGCCGGAAAGACGACGACGCTTCACACGATCACGGGTCTGCTGCCGTCCAAGGCAGGCAATATCACATTTGAGGGAACGGATATTACCCATGTACCGGGCTATAAGCTGGTATCAATGGGAATCGCCCACGTGCCGGAGGGGCGCCGTGTGTTCGCTTCCCTGACGGTTCTCCAGAACCTGAAAATGGGTGCGTATACGAGAAATGACAAGAAGGAAATTGAAGATACGATCGAAATGATTTACAAGCGTTTCCCGCGTCTGAAAGAGCGCAAGAACCAGCTTGCCGGAACTTTGTCCGGCGGCGAGCAGCAGATGCTTGCGATGGGACGCGCCCTCATGAGCCATCCGCGCCTGATCGTTCTCGACGAGCCGTCGATGGGTCTGTCCCCACTCTATGTTAATGAGATTTTCGATATTATCCAGGAAATCAACAAGGACGGAGTGACCGTTCTTCTGGTCGAGCAGAATGCGAAAAAAGCGCTCTCCATTTCCAATAAAGCATATGTGCTTGAGACGGGCAATATCGTTCTGAGCGGTGATGCGAAAGAACTGATGAATAATGAGAGAGTGAAGAAGGCTTATCTGAGCGAATAAAAATGTTCTGTGAGCCGGAGCTTTCCAAATGGGAATATTCATAACCCCCTTATGGTCTGAATACATTGTATCAGCAGACCAAGGGGGTATTTTTATGGATCATTTTAATGTATACAGCGATATCCAGGCGCGAACCGGCGGCGAGATCTATATTGGGGTGGTTGGTCCGGTTCGGACAGGGAAATCGACCTTTATTAAGCGCTTTATGGAACTTCTCGTCCTTCCGGGGCTGGAAGATGTCCATGCCCGTGAGCGCGCCCGGGATGAACTTCCCCAGTCTTCGGCGGGGAAAACGATCATGACAACGGAACCGAAATTTATCCCTAAAGAGGCGGCAAAGCTCTCGCTTGGGGACGGTGTGGAGGTGCGGGTCCGCCTGATCGACTGCGTCGGTTTCATGGTGGAGGGCGCTGCCGGTCATATTGAAAACGAGAAAGAACGCATGGTGCGGACGCCGTGGTATGAGGAGGAGATTCCATTTACAGCGGCAGCCGAGCTGGGAACGCGCAAGGTCATCACGGATCATTCGACGATCGGGCTTGTGGTTACGGCGGACGGCAGTTTTGGGGAGTTGAAACGGGAGAATTATGTTCCGGCGGAAGAGAAGACCGTGCAGGAACTGAAAAAACTGGGAAAGCCGTTTCTGGTGCTTTTAAACTCGCAGAAACCATATTCGGAGGAGACGCGGGCGCTGGCAGCCCGGATGACCGAAAAATATGAGGTGCAGGTGCTCCCAGTCAACTGTGAGCAGTTGCGCGCCGAGGATATCCGGGAGATTCTGGGGCAGGTGCTTCTGGAATTCCCGGTCACGGAGATCGATTTTTCGATTCCGAAATGGCTGGAGATTCTGCCAAACAGCCATTGGCTTAAATCGGAGGTCATACAGGCAGTCCGGGGGATGATGGATCGGACGGTACATATGCGCGATGTGGCGTTGGCGCTGCCGGAGGAAACCGGGGAAGCGATCCGTCGGATCCGGATTGTATCAATGAAAATGGATGATGGCAGCGTTCAGGCGGTGGTCGAGCTGGACGACGGGCATTATTATCAGATCCTCAGCGAGTATGTGGGAATGCCGATCGAGGGCGAGTACCAGCTGATGCAGACCTTGAAGCGGTTGGCGTCGATGCAGAGCGAGTATGAAAAGGCATCCGTGGCGCTCACGCAGGCGCGCAAGAAGGGCTATGGGGTTGTCACGCCGGAACGCGGGGAGATCGTCCTCGATGAGCCGCAGGTGGTGCGCCACGGCAATAAATATGGAGTCAAAATGAAAGCGCAGGCGCCGTCCATCAATCTCATCAAGGCGCAGATTGAGACTGAGATCGCGCCGATTGTGGGAAATGAACAGCAGGCAGAGGATTTGATCCGATACATCCGGGAGAATGCTGGAAAAGGTGAGGAAGGCATCTGGGAAACCAATATTTTTGGAAAATCAATCGCCCAGATCGTCGATGACGGGATTCAGGCCAAGATCTCCCAGCTCACTGAGGACTGCCAGGTGAAGCTGCAGGATACGCTGCAGAAAATCATCAATGACAGCAATGGGGGTATGATCTGTATTATTATATAATAGAATAGGTCTGGCTCTTGTTGGGAAAATGGTGCGTTGTCTGGAATGGGAATGTGGGACAGATAAGGTGATTTTATGAAAATTTTATCGAAACTTTATCGGGGAAATTGCAAAATTGTCAGAAATCAGTTATAATGAGGCTAATAGCAAAAACACTTTCCGCAAGGGGTATGCGGAGACACAAACGACAGAACAGGGGGGCTGATTTTATGAGGCTTACATTTATCGGTGCGGATCATGAGGTTACAGGCAGCTGTCATTTTCTGGAGGCATGCGGGCTGAATATTCTGATTGACTGCGGTATGGAACAGGGGATCAACAAGTATGAAAATGCAGAACTTCCGATTCCGTATTCGGATGTGGACTATGTGTTGGTGACGCACGCCCATATCGATCATGTGGGATTGCTTCCGCTTATCTATGCGAGGGGATTCCGCGGACAGATTATGGCGACGCGCGCGACCTGCGATCTGTGTGATATCATGCTGAAAGATTGCGCCCATATCCAGGAGTCAGAAGCGGAGTGGAAAAACCGGAAAGCCATGCGTGCCGGAAAACCGGAGGTGACACCGATTTACACGATGAACGATGCAGAAGGGGTACTGCATCACTTTGTCCCCTGCAATTACAATGAGATTATCCGTCTGAATGACAATCTGGAGATTCGGTTTGTCGATGTGGGACATCTGCTTGGTTCGGCTTCGATCGAGATCTGGATGAAGGAAGACGATTGTTCCAAGAAGATTGTATTTTCAGGTGATATCGGTAACAAAAACAAGCCACTCATTCGCAGCCCGCAGTACATCCGTCAGGCGGATTATGTTGTCATGGAGAGCACTTACGGCGGTCGGTTCCACAAGAATACAGGCGATCACGTGGAAGAATTTGCCCGCGTGATTCAGGAGACGCTGGATAAGGGCGGCAATGTCGTGATCCCGGCATTTGCGGTCGGCAGAACGCAGGAAGTGTTGAATTACATCCGTATTATCAAGGAGAAGAACCTTGTAACCGGGCACGGCGTATTTCCGGTTTACTTAGACAGCCCGATGGCGGTGGAAGCGACCGGCGTGTTCAAGGACAATATGATGGATTGCTACAATGAAGAGACGAAGGAGCTGGTAAAAAAGGGCATCAATCCGATTTCTTTCCCGGGTCTGCATCTCTCGATCACCAGCAGCGATTCCGTTGCAATCAACTTCAACGAGGAACCGAAGGTTATCATCTCGGCAGCCGGCATGTGTGATGCGGGCCGTATCCGCCATCATCTGAAACACAACCTCTGGAGACCGGAGTGTACGATTTTGTTTGCTGGCTATCAGGCAGTCGGCACACTGGGACGCAGCATTACTGAGGGACGCGAGGAAGTGAAGCTGTTCGGTGAGTCGATCGAGGTCAAAGCACGGATCGAGAAGATCGAGGGCATCAGCGGCCATGCGGACGAGACCGGGCTTTTGGAGTGGGTTGGCAGTTTTATGGAAAAACCGTCCCAGGTCTTCGTGGTACACGGCGATGACACAGTGTGCGATGCATTTGCAGAGACGGTCAAGGAGACTTACGGCATCAATGCGATGGCTCCGTTCTCCGGCAGTTCCTACGACCTGAAAGAGGGATGCTTCGTGACTGTTACGAAGGGTATTCCGATTCAGAAACCGGCAGTGAACGAAGCAACGAAGAAAGCGGCTGGTGTATTTGCCCGCCTGCTGGCAGCCTGCGACCGCCTGCGCCGTGTTGTTATGCATAACGAGGGCGGGGCGAACAAAGATTTGGCACGTTTTGCCGACCAGATCAACTCGCTCTGCGATAAGTGGGACCGCTAAGCTTCAATAATAGACATAAAGGAGATTTCTGACTTGAAAGTAACTATATACACAGACGGCGCCGCCCGCGGCAATCCAGATGGTCCGGGCGGATTTGGAACCGTCATTCACTATGTAGATCCGGCAGGAAAACTGCACACGAAAGAGATTTCCGGCGGCTACAAACGAACTACGAACAACCGTATGGAGCTGATGGCAGCCATCGCCGGTCTCGAGGCGCTCAACCGCCCCTGCGAGATCGAACTCTATTCAGATTCCCAGTATCTCGTCAACGCTTTTAACCAGCACTGGATCGAGGGCTGGATCAAAAAAGGCTGGAAACGCGGAAAAAATGAGGAGGTTAAGAATGTAGACTTATGGAAACGCCTGCTCGCTGCCAAGGAACCCCATCAGATTTCGTTTTTCTGGGTGAAAGGGCATAATGGACATCCGGAGAATGAGAGATGTGATTTTCTGGCTACTTCGGCGGCGGATGGGGACGAGCTGATGGTGGATCCGGGGGTATAGCTCGTTACTGCTCACACATGTGTGACCAGTAACAGGATTTTGCCGATGCTTCGCATTCCAAATCGGCAAAATCTGCATCCGGAACTGTATTGTACGGAATTTTCAGTTCAGAAAATTCCTACCTGTGAGCAGTTACTATAACAACCCTTACGATATGTTTACATCTTTCGATCATCTATTTTCAAACCGTCTTAAATGTGCTATTTTAAAATTATCAAGTGAACAGGAATAGCAAAGGCGGTTGAGAGTAATTTGAAAAATAAAGGAATGATCGCTGCCCTCGGTCTGATTCTGGTGCTGGGGATTGTGACGACGGCGGCAACGCGGCGTTATATCCGGGAGCAGGCGGGAAGTGAGAGAAGCCTGACGGTCGGACCGGAGGCGATGTATGAGGCGGAACCATTTGCGGCGGAAGCAGCGGAAAATGGTCTGGCGGAGGATGCGCCGGAGCCATCTTCTAAAAAAATGGCGCATGCGGAAAGCGTGGGGACAGAAGACAGAGCCTGTATGCAGGCGGAAGGAGATGTTTCTGTCCAGTCTTTAGGTGAACAAAAGGAAAAACGTGCAGATAATCGGGCGGCTGCTAAGGCGGCAGAGAAGCAGAGCGCGGGCGATGAGTCGGATCATTCTGTGAATACAGGGGCGGTTGTGTCCCCGGTTGAAAATGGAATTGTATCTCCTGCGCGAGGCGCGTCCTCCGGGACAGGTGCAGGCTCGGACCGGACAGCGGAAGATTACCGGAACCGGCTGGGCGAGATCGAGAATACGATTCAAAACCTGGAAAATTCGGGAAGTGCGAATACGACCGACGCGATGCGGGAGGCGGTCGCGTATGAGTACCGGCTCTGGGATGCCGAATTAAATCAGATTTATCAGGCAATCATGGCGGTGCTTCCAGACGAGGAGACAGACACGCTGCGTGGTCTGGAACGCAGATGGATCCGGGAACGTGATACGGCGGCGAAACAGGCGGCGGAGCGCTACAAGGGCGGCACGATGGAAAATGTCGAGTATACGGCGTCGCTGGCAAATTCGACGCGGGATCGGGCGTATGAGCTTTTGGATTTGTATGAATCGTATCTTCCGGCAGAGTAGTGAAAAAATTAGTAAATGGGACTTTTGCGGCATATAGAATTGCGGTAAGGGTCCCATTTTTGCACACTTTTTGTACACTTTTTGTACCGATAAACCTCTTGCGAAATGTAAATTCCTATGATAGGATATAAAGAATGAGGAAAATTTTACTTAAATAGAAGTAACTATAGGAGGAAGCAACGTGAAAAAATACGGTGTGAACGAACTTAGAAAGATGTTCTTAGACTTTTTTGAGAGCAAGGGACATCTGGCAATGAAGAGTTTCTCTCTGGTTCCGCATAATGATAACAGCCTTCTGCTTATCAACTCTGGTATGGCTCCGTTAAAGCCATATTTTACGGGTCAGGAGATTCCGCCGAGAACAAGAGTATGTACCTGTCAGAAATGTATTCGTACCGGCGATATCGAGAATATCGGTAAGACTGCCCGTCATGGTACCTTTTTTGAGATGCTTGGCAACTTCTCCTTCGGTGATTATTTCAAAGAGGAAGCGATTCACTGGTCCTGGGAATTTTTAACCGAGGTTGTCGGACTTGATCCGGATCGCCTCTATCCGTCTGTGTTCGAGAGCGATGACGAGGCATTTGATATCTGGAACAAAGAGATGGGTATTCCGGCAGAGCGTATTTTCCGCTTTGGCAGAGAGGATAACTTCTGGGAGCATGGCGCTGGTCCGTGCGGTCCGTGTTCTGAGATTTACTATGACCGCGGTGAGAAATACGGCTGCGGCAAACCGGGATGTACGGTAGGCTGTGAGTGTGACCGTTACATGGAGGTATGGAACAATGTATTCTCCCAGTTTAACAATGACGGTCACGGCAACTACACCGAGCTGGAGCACAAGAACATTGATACCGGAATGGGTCTGGAGCGTCTGGCAGTGATCGTACAGGATGTAGATTCCCTGTTTACGGTTGATACCAACAAAGCTCTGTTAGACCGTGTCTGCGAGCTGGCACATACCGAATATCAGAAAGATCATGAGACCGATATTTCTCTGCGTATTGTAGCGGATCATATCAAGTCCTGCACCTTCATGATTTCCGATGGCATTATGCCATCCAACGAGGGACGCGGATATGTTCTGCGCCGCCTTCTGCGCCGTGCAGCACGCCATGGCAAAAAACTTGGCATCGAGGGTGAGTTCTTAGCAGCTCTGTCCCGCACCGTTATCGACCTTTCCAAGGATGGTTATCCGGAACTGGAAGAGAAGAGCGCGATGATTTTCAAGGTTCTTTCTGAGGAAGAGGATAAGTTCAACAGGACCATTGATCAGGGTCTTGCGATCCTTGCTGATATGGAAGAAGATATGAACAAGAAGGGCGAGAAAGTGCTGTCCGGCGACAACGCATTCAAGCTCTACGATACGTATGGATTCCCGATCGATTTAACCCGTGAGATTCTCGAGGAGAAGAGTCTCGGTATCGATGAGGACGGCTTCAACGCAGCGATGAAACGCCAGAAAGAACAGGCGAGAGCGGCGAGAAAGACGACTAACTATATGGGCGCGGATGTTACGGTATATCAGTCCATCGATCCGGCTATTACAACTGAGTTTATCGGCTATGATCGTCTGACAGCGGAATCCGAGATTTCCGTTCTGACGACCGAGGATGAGATTGTAGAGGCACTGACTGACGGTCAGACTGGTACAATTATTACCAAGGAAACCCCGTTCTACGGAACCATGGGTGGTCAGGAGGGTGACTTCGGTCAGATTACCGCTCCGGACGGCTCTGTGTTTGAAGTAAAAGATACCATTCATTTACAGGGTGGCAAGATCGGTCATGTCGGTGTTGTAGTAAAGGGTATGTTCGAGGTGGGAGAAAAAGTAATCATGTCGGTTGACAAGGAAAACCGTGAGCTGACTTCCCGCAACCATTCCGCAACTCATCTGCTTCATAAAGCGCTGCGTACCGTACTTGGTAGCCATGTAGAGCAGGCTGGTTCCCTGGTAACCCGTGACCGTCTGCGTTTCGACTTTACTCATTTCTCTGCGATGACTCCAGAGGAGATAGAGAAGGTTGAAAAGATTGTAAATGATGAGATTGCAGCATCCCTGCCGGTTGTAACCGATGTTATGTCCTTGGATGAGGCAAAGAAGACGGGCGCAATGGCACTGTTTGGCGAGAAGTACGGCGAGAAAGTCCGTGTTGTCAAGATGGGAGATTTCTCCACCGAGCTTTGCGGCGGTACACACGTATCCAACACAGGCACAATTGCATCCTTCAAGATTCTCTCTGAGGCTGGTATTGCAGCAGGCGTCCGCCGTATCGAGGCGCTGACCTCCACCGGTTTGATGAACCACTACAAAGAGGTAGAGAATGAGCTGCATGAGGCGGCGAAACTGGCAAAGACCACTCCGGCTGCACTGAGCAGCAAGATTGAGTCCATGTTAGAAGAGATCAAGACTCTGCACGCAGAGAATGAGAAGTTAAAAAGTAAGCTGGCGAACGACTCTCTGGGCGATGTTATGAACCAGGTACAGGATGTAAACGGCGTGAAGCTGCTGGCAGTTGAGGTTAAGGATGTAGACATGAACGGTCTGCGTAATCTGGGCGATCAGCTGAAAGAGAAGCTGGGCGACGGCGTTGTTCTGATTGCATCTACTCTGGATGGCAAGGTAAGCCTGATGGCTTCTGTAACTGACGGCGCGATGAAGAAGGGTGCACATGCTGGAAACTTAATCAAAGCAATCGCAGGTCTTGTCGGCGGCGGCGGC
This sequence comes from Clostridium sp. AF35-15, assembly GCF_003477745.1. NCBI lineage: Bacteria > Bacillati > Bacillota > Clostridia > Eubacteriales > Clostridiaceae > Clostridium > Clostridium sp. AF35-15. The sequence continues at coordinate 104,075 of NZ_QUDY01000005.1, forward strand.
GGTGGCCGTCCGAACATGGCACAGGCTGGCGGAAAGAATCCGTCTGGTATTGCAGCAGCCCTTGAAAAAGCGGCAGAAGTAGTAGCAGAGCAAGTAAAATAAAAAAATCATAAAAAAATGTAAAATGTTGTTGACGTATCATTTTTTTATGATATAATCTTTTTAGTGCTAAAAAAATACCCATACAGTTGTATTAATATGCACTTATTACACAACTGGAGGGAGGTTAGGTGTGAGCTATGTCAAATGTAATCGTTAAAGATAACGAGAGTCTGGACAGCGCTTTACGCAGATTCAAAAGAAACTGTGCTAAGGCTGGTATCCAGCAGGAGATTCGGAAAAGAGAGCATTACGAGAAACCGAGCGTTCGTCGTAAAAAGAAATCCGAAGCTGCTAGAAAACGCAAATACAATTAAGTAACGCAAAAGTCCTGGTTTTCATATGAACCAGGACTTTTTTGTGCAATAGGAGAAAGAGAAGAAATGCGATGTGGCGGATGATGGAGTGAGGGGCATGAGAGAAAAGCAGGAAAATGAGAGACGGGGAAAGGGATTGAAACAATATATTGCGGATCGGCGCCTGGCAGCAGTCAGCCTTGTGCTTGGCGTTTTGATGGGGCTGATGATTCTTCTGGGAATCCGTTACAGCCGCAATGAGCTGATTTACCGGACGGCGGGACAGTTTTTGGGACAGTTGGCGGGCTGGGCGGTGTGTATGACGGTGATGGTCTGGGCGATTTGTGTGGGACTGGATGCTTTGGGGCGTGGCTGGCCTGAGATACGGGATTTTCAGTTCAGAGAATTCCTGCCTGTGAACAGTTACCAGAAACGGACGCAAGCACGGAGGGGGAAAGACTGCGAAGACCAGGGAAGCAGCCGCGATGTGGAAAGCCAGGGACGGGAATCGAAACAGCGCGCAGCGAAAAATTCGGATTTGGGGACATGGCTGAAATGGATGTTTCTCTCCTGGTGCGTCTATCTTCCGGTTTTTCTGGCGGTTTATCCGGGCATTTATTCTTACGATGCGTCCGCGCAGCTCCTTCAGTTTTATGGAAAACTGCCGCTGACAACCCACCATCCATTAATTCATACGCTATATCTGGGACTCTGCATGAAGATTGCGGGGCGTCTGTTCCATACCTATCAGGCAGGGATGGCGCTGTATGCGCTGTCGCAGTCGTTTTTTATGAGTGCAGTATTTTCCCTGTGTCTGTGCCGGATGAAAGCGCGGCGGGCACCGCGATGGCTCTGCGTTGCTTCGTGGACGTTCTGGATCCTGAATCCGTATCTGACGGTCTTTTCCTTTGTCACGACGAAGGATGTGCTCTTTGGCGCATTTTTCCTGCTGGCATTTGATACGGCATGTTGTCTGGCGGAGGATCCGGAGCATTTTTGGCGGGGAATGTGCCAGAAGAAAGAGGATTTGGATAAAGAAAGAGAGCTGGATAAAGAGAAAAATCCGAATGGAACAGGTTCTCGGAAAGAAGTGGGAAAGACGGGTGATTGGCTGCTCTTTTTTGTGAGTGTGTTTTTCATGTGCCTGTTCCGGAATCAGGGAATCTATGTGTTCCTGTTTTTTGTTTTGGCAGTCTGCCTGTTTTTACGAAAAAAAGTGTATCGCAGAAACTGGTTTATCGGGGCATCTCTGCTGGTGGCAGCTTTATGGTATGTTTTATCCGGTCCGATTCCAACGGCGTTCGGCGTGGGAAAGGGCGATGCGAGGGAGATGCTGTGCGTGCCAATGCAGCAGCTGGCGCGCATATATCATGAAGTCCCGGAGAAATTGACGCCGGAGGAAAAGGATTATATCGAGACGCTGATTGACCCGCAGGCGCTCAGTGAGTATGTCCGTGTCAATGCGGATCCGGTGAAAAATGGATTCCATACGGAAGTGATGCAGGCAGATATGGGACGCTTCGTTCGTATCTGGTCGGAAATCGGGAAGCGCCATCCGGGTATTTATCTGGATTCATTTCTGATGGGGAACTGGGGGTACTGGTATATGGGAGACAGCCAGTACTGGATCAGCTATATTTTATACGACGGGGCATACTTGGAAGGTAATTTAAATATCCTGCATATCACGCGTAACAGCCATTTTCAGGCGCTTTCGGACTGGTTGAGGGAGGCGACACTGACACCGGCATTCCAGTCGGTTCCGGTGCTGTCGGTGCTTCTCAATCAGGCATTTCCGTTCTGGCTGATGCTGTTTGCGGCAGGATTTGCAGTCTGGAAGCACCGGGCGTATGAGATCATTCCGCTGATGCTTCTGCTAGGCTGCTGGGGAACACTTCTGCTGGGACCGGTGGTTTCCCTGCGGTATGCATTGCCGTTGATTTACTGTGTGCCGCGGATGCTGGAAATGATAGTGGGTTTGACGGGAAAATAGTAAACGGCATAGTTTCTGCTTTCCTACATATATTAGATAATAACAATGAAATAGGCGGTAGGCGCTTGTTTGGCAGACAGAAAAAAGCGATCGTTTCGGCACTTCATCTGCCGGAGGACGTCGTTCTCGGAGAGATGCTTCTGTATTTTACCGGCAGTCGGGCGGCTGTGGTAGAAAATTACAGGAGCATTCTCTTTTTTTCCGACGAAATGCTGCGGCTGACGGGAAAGAACATCCGGCTTACTATCAAGGGGAAAGGGCTTTCGATTGAGTATTATGACCGCGACAATCTGCGGGTCACGGGGCAGATTGTGTCTGTCGAATTTGGGGTGCTGTGAGGAATGAGTATGGCGAAGGTAAGACACCTTCTACATGGGATAGTGCGGCTTAACATGCGCGGCACCTCCCCGGAGAGATTCCTGAATCTCTGTACGCTGGCAGGTTTAAATGTCTGGCAGGTAAAAAAAGAGCAGGAAAATCTGCTGTTTTATATGGAAATCCGCGATTTTAAGCGGTGTGCGCCACTGGCAAGAAAAGCGGGAGTCCGTCTGCATATCGTTGAAAAGCGTGGACTGCCGGTGTTTCTCTGGCGGAACCGGAAACGGAAAGGGTGGGCGGTCAGCTTCGTCCTTTTTTTTCTGTTATTATTGTTTCTGGCACAATTTGTCTGGGAGATCGACTGGAGTGGAAACCGGCGTTATACCGAAAGTGAGCTGAATCATTACCTCCAGACGCTGCAGATTGAAGAGGGAATTCCCAAGAAGCGGATTTCCTGTGCGAGGCTGGAGGAAGAACTGCGGGAGTCATTTGAAGATATCACCTGGGTGTCGGTGCGCCTGCATGGGACGCGCCTTTTCATCCGTCTGCGGGAGAGCGAGGTTCCGGTCCGTCAGGAAGTGGAGTCCGGCGAGGCGTGCGATCTGGCGGCGGCATCCGACGCGCGGATCACGTCGGTAGTCGTCCGGAGCGGAATCCCGCTTGTGCAGGCGGGAGATACGGTGGAAAAGGGGCAGCTTCTGGTGTCGGGAACGGTGCCGATCACAGATGATGGAGGCGAAGAAATTTCCTCTTACCGGGTGCGGGCGGATGCGGATATATATGGGATCCGGGAGCGGGTCGGGAGAAAGGAGCTTCCGCTCTGGAGGGAAATGCGGACGGAAACGGGAAAGAAACGATACGGAATTGCTTTGGAAGCAGGAACACACACATTTTACTGGAAAATTCCAGAATTTTATGATATGATAGAACATACATTCGATATGGCGGAGCAGTGGGGCTTTTTCAGACGAAGCAGGCGGATGAAACCTGCCTGGACGATCCGGACGGAGTACCGGAAATTGCGGCTCCCGCTTGATTTTTATCTGCCGCTTTCTGTCGGGTGGAGTGAGTACCGGGAGACGTCTGTCTGCGAAAAAAGGTATACAGAACCAGAGCTTGCGGCGCTGTCAGCGGCATTTCAAAAGGAGACGGAAGAAAAATTGATCGAAAAAGGTGTACATATTATGGCAAGTGATGGTAGAATACTAATAAATGGCGGAGTCTGCCATTTTGAGGTACGGCTTCAGACGGAGGAGCCGATTCAAGTTGTGACACAAGGAGAACAGCAAAGGAATGAGCATAATAGAGACAATGATTGATATTCCGATGGAACATGAGCGGAATGTATGCGGACAGTTTGACGCGTATCTGAAAAAGATTGAGCGGACGCTGCACGTGACGATGATCACACGCGACGGCGCGCTGAAAATCATCGGTCCGGAGCAGACGATCCGGCAGGCGAAGAGTGTGTTCAACAATCTGTTAGAGCTTTCCAAGCGCGGCAATACCGTTACCGAGCAGAATGTTGATTACGCCCTGTCGCTGTCCTTCACGGAGAAGGATGATCAGATTCTCGAGATCGATAAGGATATCATCTGCCGGACGATCACGGGCAAGCCGGTCAAACCGAAGACGATGGGACAGAAACAGTACGTGGACCTGATCCGCAAGAAGATGATTGTATTTGGCATCGGTCCGGCGGGTACCGGAAAAACGTATCTGGCGATGTCGATGGCGATACAGGCATTTAAGAGTGGCGAGGTAAGCCGGATCATCCTGACGCGTCCGGCGATCGAGGCGGGGGAAAAACTGGGTTTTCTGCCGGGCGATCTGCAGAGCAAGATCGATCCGTACCTGCGTCCGCTTTACGATGCGCTGTATCAGATTATGGGGGCAGAAAGTTACCTGCACAATTCTGAGAAGGGCTTGATTGAGGTGGCGCCGCTTGCGTACATGCGTGGTCGTACCCTGGATAATGCGTTCATCATTCTCGATGAGGCGCAGAATACGACCCCGGCACAGATGAAGATGTTCCTGACACGTATCGGCTTTGGTTCCAAGGTGATCGTGACGGGCGACCAGTCGCAAAAGGATCTGCCTGCCGGAGCTGCGTCCGGACTGGATACGGCGATTCATGTACTCAAGAAAATTGACGATATTGGTTTCTGCTATCTGACCAGCAGCGATGTAGTCCGCCATCCGCTGGTACAGAAGATCGTAGAGGCATACGATGCGTATGAGAAAAAAGATGCGGATGCGTCCCGCGGTTTCCGGAGAAATAGTTCCGGGACGCGTGACCGGAAAGATGGAGGAAGAAAGAACAGATGACAATCCAGATCGAATATGAAGCAGAGCGGGAGTGGGAGATAGATTACCGGCCGATCATCGAGGAGATCGTGGTTGCGGCGCTCGATTATGAAAAATGCCCGTATGAGGCGGAGGTCAATGTAGTCCTGACAAATGATGAGGAGATTCATCGTATTAATAAGGAATTCCGAGGAATTGACCGGGCAACCGACGTCCTCTCTTTTCCGATGGGTGATTACGATGTGCCGTCCGATTTTGAACGGTTGGAAGAGCAGTCAGAGGACTATTTTAACCCGGAGACGGGCGAACTTCTTCTGGGAGATATCGTGATCTCGATCGATAAGGTAGACGAGCAGGCAGAGAAATACGGTCATTCTAAGGAGCGCGAACTGGCGTTCCTAGTGGCACACAGTATGCTGCACCTGTGCGGTTACGATCATATGGAAGATGACGAACGTCTTGTGATGGAGAAAAAACAGGAGGAAATCCTGGCTGGCAAAGGGTATACGCGCTAAAAGCAGGGAAAAGAACCGGAGGGAAAGGGGAGAGCCCATTCGGGAAATGAGGCATATGGGGATGTGATGGGGGAAGTACGGAATGAAAAAAAGCAGTTGGAAAATAAGGGCACTGGCACTGACTCTGATGGCAGTCTGCTGGCTGTCAGGCTGTTCGGCTCACAAAGAAATATCGGTAACGGTAGCAGAGACACAGGAGGAGACACGTGAGCTGTCCTTAAATACAGAGACGGAGGCCGAAACGCAGCCGGAAGCAGAGCCGGAGGAACGCTGCGAAAAAGACGGGAAGATACAGAGTTATCTGACCGGGGAATGGACGGATGTCGCAAAGGCGAACCGACGTCCGCTCGCGATCATGATGAGCAATGACAAGGTGGCGCTTCCGCAGTATGGCATCAACCATGCCGGAGTGGTCTATGAGGCACCAGTGGAAGGCAGCATGAACCGCTATATGGCACTGATAGAGGACTATGACGATCTGAACCGGATCGGTTCCGTCCGGAGCTGCCGCCCATACTATACTTTTTTTGCAAGGGAATTTGAGGCGGTCTATGCACATTATGGGCAGAATACGTTTGCACTTCCGTATCTGGAGCAGATGGAACATTTAGATGGAATCAAAGGCAATGGGGCATCTGCGTATTTCCGGACCAAGGATCGGAAGACCCCGCACAATGCCTATGCATCGGGACCAAAGCTGCGCCAGGCGATCGAGGCGAGCGGTTATGCGGATGTGTACCCGGAGAGCTATGAGGGGCATTATACTTTTGCGCCGGAGAGTGCGCCGGTGTGCTTTGAGGATGGTATCGCAGCGGCCAAAGTAGTGCCAGGTTATCAGTTAAGCAATCCCTGGTTTGAGTATCACCCGGAGGACGGGCTGTACTACCGGTATCAGTATGGCGGTCCGCATATGGGAGATGAAGGACAGATAGCGGTTAAAAATATTATTTTCCAATACTGTTTGTGGAAATATTATAAACCGACGGAATATCTGGATATTGATGTCCATACACCGGCGACGGGGTATTATTTTACAAATGGACACGGCATTCTGATTCGTTGGGAAAAAGACGGCGCTTACGGCGTCACAAAGTATTACGATATGGACGGTCAGGAAATCAAGCTGAATCCGGGCAAGACCTGGGTCTGCATCCTTCCGAATGACCGTATGGATAAGGCGGAATTCTATGGAGAACAGACGGAGTAGAAGAAAACCCGGAATGCGGGAAGAGACAGAAAGAGAGATAATCAGCCGGCAGCGTACGGCAGGACGTAGAGAAGAAGCAACCGGAGGCAGCCGGGAAAGTGCGGGTAGAAGCCGTAACCGGTCAGGAAGCAGCCGGAAGCCGGAAGCGGTTCCGGTGAGAAAAGAAAATTTTGTCATTCAGGGTACGATCCTGGCAGTTGCCGGTATCATTGTGCGTCTGATCGGTATTCTGTACCGCGTCCCGATGACGAATATCATCGGCGATGAGGGCATGGGATATTATTCGACGGCATTCAATGTATATAATATCATGCTGATCCTTTCATCGTACAGTCTGCCTCTGGCGGTGTCGAAGATGGTAGCGGCCCGCCTTGCGAAAGGGCAGTACCGCAATATGAACCGTGTTCTGCGGGCGGCGCTTGTCTATGCGACGGTCGTAGGTGGTCTGGCATGCTTTATTACCTGGAATTTTTCAGGCTTTTTTGCAACGACCTTGTTTAACACGCCGTTCTGCGTGTATGCACTCCGCACACTTGCGCCAACGATCTGGATCATGGCGTATCTGGGCGTGCTGCGCGGTTACTTCCAGGGACATGGAACGATGATTCCGACGGCGATCTCCCAGATCCTGGAGCAGGTGGTCAACGCGATTATCAGTGTGGTGGCCGCCAGCGTCCTTTTCAAGGTGGGACTGGATACAGCGAAAGTATATGGAAAAGATGGATATGCACAGGCATTTGGCGCGGCAGGCGGTACGATCGGCACAGGAAGCGGCGCGTTTGCAGCCCTGTTATTTGTGCTGGTATTGTTTTTACTCTACCGTCCGACGGCAAAACGGCGGATTGCCAAGGATCGGAGCGGTAGTGTGGATTCCTACCGTCAGATTTCGAGAATCTTCTTCTTTACCGTTATTCCGGTTATCGTAAGCTCGGGTGTTTACAATATTAACTCGGTTATTGACAACGGTATCATGGCGCACGGCATGGAGTCGCTGGGACGCGGCAAAGAGTTTTTAGCCCTCTGGGGTATCTACAACAACAAATATATGCTGCTGGTACATGTCCCGCTTGCGATGGCGAACTCACTGTCCTCATCGCTGATTCCTTCGCTGTCCGGTGCAATAGCGCGTAAGGACCGAAAGGCGGCGATTGAGAAGACAGCCCTTGCGATCCGGTTTGCTATGCTGATTGCGATTCCGTCGGCGGTGGGGCTGACGGTACTTTCAGCGCCGGTCAATAACCTGTTATTCCGGGGCGGCAACAATGCGGAAGCGATCCGTATGATGATGATTGGCGCTTCAGCCGTTATCTTCCTGTCGCTTTCGACGGTTACCAATGCAATCTTACAGGGACTTAACCGGATGAATGTTCCGGTGCGGAACGCCTTGATTTCGTTGGCATTACACGTGATTGCGCTGTATATTATGCTGATGATCTTCAATATGGGTATCTACAGTATGGTATTTGCAAGTATTTTATTTGCGCTCTTTATGTGCATTTTAAATGCGATCGCGATCCGCAACACACTCGGTTACCGCCAGGAGATGGTCAAGACCTTCCTGCTGCCGGCGATCAGCGCAGCATTTATGGGCGCGGCGGCATATGGCGTGTACCGTGGGGTTACGCTGGTGATCCACAGCAATGTGCTGGGAACGCTGCTGGCGGTGCTTGTGGCGGTCGCGGTATATGGCGTGCTTCTTATCAAGCTGCACTGTATCGAGGAAGATGAGATGTATTCGATGCCGATGGGACGGAAACTCACACGCATCTGCCGGAAGCTGCATCTGATGTAGGGTTAGAAATTTAGTTATGATTAAAATTTAGAAAAAAGTGAATAATAAGGATACACAACAGGAGGTATCCTTATTATGAGAAAATATCAGGGAATACTGTTTGCGGCGCTTTTTTGTTTTGCAATGCTTCTGCTTCTGGCGGCAGGGCTCTGGTGGTACCGTCCACGGCGGGCGGAACCGGTACCGGGGCGCGTGTATGAGTCAGAGCGGATGCCGGAGAATAATGCGGTTCTGAACCCGGAACCGGAAGTGGCGGAGAAACAATCCGGCTATTGTCTGACGGCGGAGGATGGGATGCTGCTTATCTTTGACGGAACAAGCGGCGAAGTCTGTTTCCAGACCCATATGCCGCTCTCAGAATTTTCCGTGGAAGAACAGGAAAAACTGCTGGAAGGAGTCTGGTTCGACACAATGACGGATGTGTTTCACTATCTGGAGTCTTTCAGCAGTTAGATGTGATTATAATACAGTCAAAAAACAAAGAAGAAAGTCCGCGTATGAACGGTACGAAGCAAACGGTCAGGAAGGGAAATAGGAATGAGTCAGAATAAAGTAATCATAGTGGGAGCGGGAGCAGCCGGAATGACGGCTGCCATTTTTGCTGCCAGGGAGGGCGCACAGGTGGTTCTGCTGGAACATAAAGACCGGGTCGGCAAGAAGATCCTGTCTACCGGCAATGGACGCTGTAACCTTTCAAACCGTTTGCAGGAGCCGTTCTGCTACCGCAGTGGTCAGCCGGATTTTCCATGGAAGGCGCTTGGGGCGTTTACGCTTCCGATGACACTGGAATATTTTGAGGATCTCGGCGTTTTGACGCGGGAACGGGACGGATATCTGTATCCATATTCCGGGCAGGCAAGCGCTGTTTTAGATGCACTCCGTCTGGGACTTGCGCGGGAGTCGGTTCAGGTGGTGACGGAATGTGAAGTTTTCTCGATCACGCCGCGCGAAGATGCGAAACACCGGTTTGAAGTGAAGACGTCCCAGGGGAGCTTTTCGAGCGAGACGCTGATTCTGGCGTGCGGCAGCAAGGCGGCACCGGGTACAGGTTCGGATGGAAGCGGATACAAACTGGCGAAACGGCTGGGACACCATATCATCAAGCCGCTTCCGGCACTGGTTCAGCTTCGTTGCCCGGAAAAGTTCTTTAAACAGCTCGCTGGAGTACGCGCGGATGCCTCTGTGATACTCTACAGCGATGGCAGAAAGCTGGCGGAGGACAAGGGTGAGGTGCAGCTTACGGATTATGGTATTTCGGGGATTCCGGTTTTCCAGGTCAGCCGCTTTGCGGCGCGCGCGCTCGATGAGGGACGGGATGTACGGGCGGTACTCAATTTTTATCCGGAATGCCCGGAAACGGAGACACGCCGGATATTAAAAGAGCGGAGTGAGCGCCTGAAAGAACGGCAGGTGGAGGACTTTTTTTCCGGCTGGATACATAAAAAACTGGCAGCTCTGTTTTTAAAACAGGCAGGAATCCGGCCAGATCGGACGGTTGGCAGCCTGACAGAGGTACAGATTCAGACGCTGGGGGATCTGCTCTGCCGGTTTGAGGTCAGCGTGAACGGTACAAATTCCTTTGAACAGGCACAGATCTGCTGCGGCGGCGTCGATGTGCGGGAGGTTGACGCACAGACGATGGAATCGAAGAAGGTAAAAGGGTTATATTTTGCCGGGGAGATTCTGGATGTCGATGGCATCTGCGGCGGTTATAATCTCCAGTGGGCGTGGAGCAGCGGCGCAGCAGCTGGAAAATGTGCTGGAAGGGAGTCAGATAAATGATACGAGTAAATCAGGTAAAACTGCCGGTCAGCCACAGTGAGGCGGATCTTCGCAAGAAAACCGCCAAAATGATGGGAGTATCGGCAGATCAGATACAGTCGGTGGAGCTGGTGCGCCAGTCTCTGGATGCGCGCAAAAAGCCAGATCTGTACTATTTATATGCATTAGATGTTGCAGTGGCAGGGAAAGAGGCGGCGATTGTCAAACGTGCGCGTAGTGTAAATGTGCAGATCCGAAAGGAAGAGGCGTACCGCCTGCCCGATCCGGGAATAGAGCCGCTTCGGGAACGACCGGTAATCGTGGGTTTTGGTCCGGCAGGTATGTTTTGTGGTCTGATGTTGGCGCGTGCCGGATATCGCCCGCTTATTCTGGAACGGGGGCTGGATGCGGACAGCCGTGCAAAGGCGGTTGCACGTTATTGGACAGATGGAACGCTGGATCCGGAGTGCAATGTGCAGTTCGGCGAGGGCGGTGCCGGTACGTTTTCAGATGGAAAGCTGAATACGCTGGTCAAGGATCCGTCTGGGCGGAATAAGGAAGTGCTGAAAATCTTGGCGCAGGCGGGCGCGGATCCGACAATTACCTATGTGAACAAGCCGCACGTTGGAACGGATGTTCTGCGGACGGTGGTAAAGAATATTCGAAGTGAGATAGAGAGCCTGGGCGGTGAGGTACGGTTTGGCTGCCGTCTGGAGGACTTTGAGACACAGAATGGTCATTTGTGTTCCATCCGCGTTAGTGCCCGTAAAGGCACGTCGGAGGCAGGACGGACGGTGGAGGAGATTCCGGCATCGGCACTGGTGCTGGCGATCGGGCATAGCGCCCGCGATACGTTTGCGATGCTGGCAGAGAAACCGCTCGACATGCAGGCAAAGGCATTTGCGGTGGGACTGCGGATCCAGCACCCACAGACGCAGATCAACTTAAGCCAGTACGGACGGGAAGAAGCCGGGAATCTGGGGGCGGCCAGCTATAAGCTGACGGCACAGACCTCCGGAGGCAGGGGCGTGTATTCTTTCTGTATGTGTCCGGGCGGCTTTGTTGTGGATGCATCCTCAGAGCCGGGACGGCTGGCAATCAACGGCATGAGCAACCATGATCGTGCCGGTGCAAACGCAAACAGCGCCCTGATTGTGACCGTTACACCGGAGGATTTTCCACAGCCGGGCACACTTGGCGGCGTGACGTTCCAGCGTCAGCTGGAGGAAGCGGCATACCGCTGCGGCGGCGGAAAAATCCCGGTACAGCTTTATGGAGATTTCCGGGAAAACCGGATTTCAACGGGATTTGGAGCAGTGACACCACAGTTTGAAGGGCAGTTTGCATTTGGAAATCTGCGGGAGGTGCTGCCGGAAGTGCTTTCGGCAGCGATGTTAGAGGGAATGGAACATTTTGGACATGTGATTCATGGCTTTGACCGCGAGGATGCGGTTTTTGCCGGAGTAGAGAGCCGGACCTCCTCGCCGCTGCGGATTCCGCGTGACCACGCGACGATGGAGAGCAGCACGATCGCGGGCATCTACCCATGCGGCGAAGGCGCTGGATATGCGGGCGGCATTACCTCGGCGGCGATGGATGGGATGAAGACGGCAGAGGCAATTATCGCGAAGTATGCTATCCCCAAAATTAAATTGTGAGAGAGAATGGTTCAGCGGCTTTAGGCTTTATAGTAAGGATGTCTGCCTGTAGCTGCGAAGAAACAAGCATTATAAGAGGAGAAATGATAGATGAAACAGGAAAGAATTGACCGTATTAATACGTTATATCATAAGAGCCAGGCAGTTGGATTGACCGAAGAAGAGAAAAAAGAGCAGGCAGCGCTTCGGAAGGAGTACATTGAGTCAATCCGTGGAAATATGCGAGGACAGTTAAATTCGATACTGATTAAAGAGAAAGACGGTTCTATTACGGATCTGGGTAAGAAATACGGCGGCGTTACGGATACGAAGAATTAATTGAAGGGTAGAAGAGATGGTTATTCATTCATCTGGATCGCAGATATCAAAACAGGAGGTTCGCGCATATGTCCTTCAAAAACGCGGGACTCTGCTGCCAGAAGAAAAACAACGATGGGATGAGGCATTGTTAGAACGTCTCCACCCCTTCTTTCCATCAGCCGGGACGGCAGTGTATGCCTATACGAGTGTGCGCGGTGAGGCAAGTACGGAATATTTGATTGACGAGCTGTTAAAACGCGGCTGCCGGGTGGCGCTGCCGCGGGTGTTTGGGCGTGAGATGCGTTTTTTCTATGTCACAGATCGGTGTCAGCTTGTGACGGGGGCATATGGCATCCCGGAACCGGCGGACGGATGTCAGGAGGCAGATGCGCCGAAAGCGCTGGTGATCACGCCTGGCGTAGGGTTTTCCAAGGATGGAAACCGCATCGGTTATGGGGCGGGGTATTATGACCGCTTTTTTGCGGCAGAACCGGATCATATGGCGGTGGGACTCTGCTATGGATTCCAGTTGTTTCCGGCATTTGAAACCGAAAAGCACGATAAAAAAATGGCATATATTGTGACACCGGAGCAGACAATTAAAGTTTTGTAATGTCTGGCGCACTCGCGCGAAGCAGAAACATATCAAAGGCATACAGGAACAGAGCAGCCGTGTGGTAAACTCTGTTTTTGCTTCCAGATACATGAACCGGAATATTTTGTAAGAAACTGGAAAGGATTCTGGCAGGAATGGGACTTGCGAAAATGAGCACCATATAGTAATATTATCTAATGTATGAAATATTAGGATTATTAGGATAATGAAAGAATAGTAAGGAGCAATACAATTTATGGATTTACATACAAACGATTCGTCCGAATCCGCAGCAGGCGTGTTTGTGTCTGACAAATGTCAGATTCCGGTGGGCGGTGTACCGCAGCAGGAACCGGAGCGCCAGCAGTATTATATGGCACTCTGCCGCCAGAAGGTACAGGAGATTTCGGACAAACTGGGGCGTCCGCTGACCTGCTTTATCTCGACGTTTGGATGTCAGATGAATGCACACGATTCAGAAAAGCTTCTCGGTATTCTGCTGGAAGCAGGATTTGTGGAAGGAACCAGTGAGGAATCGGATTTCGTCCTCTACAATACATGTACAGTCCGTGAAAATGCGAACCTGCGCGTGTATGGACGTTTAGGGTATCTTCACAGCCTCAAGAAAAAGAATCCGCACATGATGATCGCACTCTGCGGCTGCATGATGCAGGAGCCGGAGGTTGTAGAGAAATTAAAGAAGAGCTACCGCTTTGTGGACTTGATTTTCGGTACGCACAATGTATATAAACTGGCAGAGCTGCTGGAACAGCGCTTTGAGACGGGGAAGATGGTCATCGATATCTGGAAAGGAACTGATAAGATCGTTGAGGATCTGCCGTCGGAGCGCAAATATACATTTAAGTCTGGCGTTAATATCATGTTTGGCTGCAACAATTTCTGCAGCTATTGCATCGTCCCGTATGTGCGCGGACGCGAGCGCAGCCGTGCGCCGGAGGACATCATCCGTGAGATTGAAGAGCTGGTTAAGAACGGCGTCGTGGAGATCATGCTGTTAGGGCAGAATGTCAATTCCTACGGAAAGAACCTGGAATCTCCAATTACCTTTGCAGAACTTCTGCGCCGGGTAGAGCGGATTGAGGGGCTTAAACGGATCCGTTTCATGACCTCCCATCCGAAGGATCTGTCGGATGAGCTGATCGAAGTGATGGCATCTTCCAAGAAGATCTGCCGCCATCTGCATCTGCCGCTTCAGTCGGGCAGCAGCGAGATCCTAAAGAAGATGAACCGCCATTACACGAAGGAGCAGTATCTGGAACTGGCAGAGCGCATCCGCAAGGCGGTACCGGATATTTCCCTGACGACGGATATCATCGTTGGATTTCCGGGAGAGACGGAGGAAGATTTCGAGGAGACACTGGAGGTTGTGCGGAAAGTCCGCTACGACAGCGCATTTACCTTTATTTATTCGAAGCGCACCGGAACTCCGGCGGCAGCGATGGAAAATCAGGTTCCAGAAGAAGTTGTCAAAGAACGTTTCGACCGTCTGCTCGCAGAGGTACAGGCGATTTCTGCACAGGTCTGTGGACGAGATGTCCATACGGTGCAGGAGGTTCTGGTGGAGGAACCGGACAGTCACGTGGAGGGACTGGTAACCGGACGTATGTCCAATAACACAATCGTTCATTTCCCAGGTGGAAAAGAGCTGATTGGTAAAATTGTTAAAGTATATCTGAAGGAATCCAAGGGATTTTACTATATGGGATCCCTGGTAGATTAAGGAGGATAAATTTATGAAAAAGCATTATAAAGGATTGACGGTTCTGCTGTCAGCCTGCATGCTGGCAGGAAGTGCTTCTGTCGCATATGCAGGACCGGCAGATGACATTGCAAACGGTACAGTCGGTATGCCAAACACCGGTTCGTCAACATCGGCAGAGCAGTTCAACCAGGGAACCGGGCAGCAGGATGAGAACACGGCACTTCATGTCGGCGTCAATTATCTGTATAATGCGGAAGGCGATATTTCTGCATTTGCGATGGATTTGAAAAACTTTGAGGGGATCGGCGGCGTGTCCTATCGTGCATATACCAACACAGGCGGTTATCTGTGGTGGTACCATGACGGCATCCAGACCGGTGTGGTTGGTTCTGGAAGCTGGGTAGAGGCGATCCAGATTCAGCTTTCCGGTCAGGCTGAGAAGATGTACGATGTTTACTATAGCGTTACATCCAGCGGTCAGGGCAAGATGGGATATGCGAAGAACGGCGAAGTGGCTGGTACCGTGGATATCGGCGAGAAGATCCTTTCGATTGAAGTCGTATTAGTTCCGAAGGGAAGCGCAGGTCCGCAGAGTGCAGCACCGCGCTACAAATCAGCTGCTTCCGGCAGACTGAGCGTAGCAGAAAATGCAACGGTTATGTTCAATGAGGACGGAAGCGTATATAACGGCTGGCTTTCCGATGACTTTGTACGTTATTATTTTGAAAATGGCTATGCAAAGACCGGCTGGCAGTATATCGATGGTTACAAGTTCTACTTTGACTCCTGCGGTCGTCTGGTTCAGGACGTAGACAGCCTGATTGGCAAGCAGTCCGATTATCTCCTGAAGGTAAATAAGACACTGAACTGCCTGACGGTTTATGCAAAAGACGGCAATAACGGATATATTATTCCAGTGAAAGCGATGCTGACCTCCGTCGGTGATGATACACCGATTGGAACTTTCAAGACACCGGAGAAATATCGCTGGAGACTGATGGTAAATGATACTTACACCCAGTATGCAACCCGTATCACACAGGGATTCCTGTTCCATTCGATTACATACGCAACCCCGAATGAGAATAACCTTCTGACCGTCGGCTATAATGGTCTGGGTGTTTCCCGTTCTTTAGGCTGTGTACGCCTGAACTGTAGAAACTCCAAGTGGGTATATGATAACTGCCATCTGGGAACGACTGTACAGGTATACGAGGATGCCAATGTAGCATCTCCATTTGATAAGCCGGAGCTGGTACCGATCTCCGATCAGCAGACCTGGGATCCGACGGATCCGAAATTCAACTAAAATAAAACGACAGCGGTCTGTCCGGTCTGGCATTCAGATGAGTGAAGTGCCGGAAAACGGGCGGATCGCGATGAAGAGAGGTAAATTGTGGCACTTTCACCAATGATGACTCATTATCTGGAGACGAAAAAACAGTATCCGGACTGTATTCTGTTTTATCGTCTTGGCGATTTCTATGAGATGTTTTTTGAGGATGCCCAGACTGTTTCGAAAGAACTGGAACTTACCCTGACTGGAAAAGACTGCGGACTGGAGGAACGCGCGCCTATGTGCGGTGTTCCTTATCATGCCGTAGAGGGTTATTTGAGCCGTCTCGTCCAGAAGGGCTATAAGGTCGCCATCGCAGAGCAGATGGAGGATCCGAAACAGGCAAGGGGACTTGTGAAGCGGGAGGTAATCCGGGTGGTGACGCCGGGAACCCTGACAAATTCACAGGTTCTGGAGGAATCAAAAAACAATTACCTGATGGGAATTGTATACATAGACGGTGTATTCGGCGTTTCGACGGTTGATGTCAGCACGGGCGACTATCTTGTGACGGAGGTTCGCAACGAGCGCAGTCTGTTAGATGAAATTTATAAATTTTCGCCGTCGGAGCTTATCTGCAACGAGGCTTTTTACATGTCAGGAATCGATTTAGAGGACTTGAAAGTACGGTTAAACGCCGTGATCTCAGCACTTGAAAATCGGTTCTTTTCTGATGATTCCTGCCGGAGAATCCTGCGGGAACATTTTCATGTAGAGCACCTGGAAGCGTTGGGACTGGCAGACTATGAGACGGGCGCGATCGCGGCGGGTGCTGTCCTGCAGTATCTGTATGAGACGCAGAAAAATACACTGGAACACCTGACGCGCCTGACTGTCTATACGACCGGACAGTTTATGATGCTGGATACGTCCACGCGCCGGAACCTGGAGCTTACAGAGACGCTCCGGGAAAAGCAGAAGCGAGGAACACTTCTCTGGGTGCTTGATAAGACGAAAACGGCGATGGGCGCCCGTATGCTGCGGACACTTGTGGAGCAGCCGCTCATCAGCCGGGAGGAGATCCTGCGCCGCCAGAATGCGATCGAAGAGCTGAACATGAACTATATCAGCCGCGAGGAGCTGTGCGAATATCTGAATCCGATCTACGATCTCGAACGTCTGATCGGACGCATCAGTTACCGGACGGCAAATCCGCGCGATCTCATCGCGTTTGGCAATTCACTGGCGATGCTTCCGTATATCAAACAGATTTTGAAGGAGTTTTCAGGCGAGCTGCTTAAAAACCTGGAAACCGCTCTGGACCCACTGGCAGATTTGAAGGAACTGATTGACAAGGCGATCGTGGAAGAGCCGCCGATCACGGTGCGCGAGGGCGGCATCATCAAGGAAGGCTACCATGAGGAGGCAGACCGTCTGCGTCATGCAAAGACAGAAGGAAAAGACTGGCTGGCACAGTTAGAGCAGAGCGAGCGCGAAAAGACAGGCATCAAAAACCTGAAAGTCAAGTTCAATAAGGTATTTGGCTATTATTTTGAGGTGACTAATTCCTTTAAGGATCTGGTGCCGGATTATTTCATCCGTAAACAGACCCTGACAAACGCAGAGCGCTATACGACCGACCGGCTGAAAGAGCTGGAAGATATCATTCTCGGCGCCGAGGACAAGCTGGTTTCTCTGGAATATGATCTGTTCTGCCAGGTGCGCGACCAGATCGCGGGCGAGGTAAACCGGATTCAGAGTACCGCCCGTGCGATCGCGATGACGGATGTGCTGGCGTCTCTGTCGGTGGTGGCGACGCGTTACAATTACGTGAAACCTCATATCAACGAAAAGGGCATCATCCGCATCAAAAACGGACGTCATCCGGTCGTAGAGCGCATGATGGGCGGCGAGATGTTTGTCGCCAATGACACATATTTAGACAACGGAAAGAACCGGATTTCGATCATTACCGGTCCGAACATGGCTGGTAAGTCAACTTATATGCGTCAGACGGCGCTGATCACGCTGATGGCGCAGATCGGAAGCTTCGTCCCGGCGGATGAGGCGGATATCGGTCTCTGCGACCGTATTTTTACCCGTGTGGGCGCTTCGGATGATTTGGCATCCGGTCAGAGTACCTTCATGGTGGAGATGACCGAGGTTGCGAATATCCTGCGGAATGCGACGAAAAACAGCCTTCTGATTCTCGACGAGATCGGGCGCGGTACGAGTACCTTCGACGGCCTTTCGATCGCCTGGGCGGTTGTGGAGTATATTAGTAATACGAAGATTCTGGGTGCTAAGACGCTGTTTGCGACACATTACCATGAACTGACAGAGCTGGAAGGAACCTTAAGCGGCGTCAACAACTACTGTATCGCGGTCAAGGAACAGGGCGACGATATCGTCTTCTTGCGTAAAATCGTGAAGGGTGGCGCCGATAAGAGCTACGGCATCCAGGTGGCGAAGCTTGCAGGCGTTCCGGCTCCGGTCATCGATCGGGCAAAAGAACTGGTGGAAGAGTTGAGCGATGCCGACATTACAGCGCGTGCGAAGGAGATTGCAGAAAATGGTCCGGGAACCCAGACGCGCAAAAAGGTGGCAAAACCGGACGAGGTAGATCTGCAGCAGATGTCGATCTTTGACACGGTCAATGAGGACGATATCATCAAGGAGATCATGGAACTGGAAGTAAACCGGATGTCTCCGCTGGATGCGCTCAATACATTAGATAAGCTGCAGGCGAAGCTGAAAAACCGGTGGATGCACCAGTAAAAAAGAGTTTAGGAAGGATGTGGAGGAGATAGATGGCTGCGATTCAGGTCTTGGATTCCAATACAATCAATCAGATTGCAGCCGGCGAGGTCATTGAACGGCCGGCGTCGGTTGTCAAGGAGCTTTTGGAAAATGCGATCGATTCGAAGGCGACGGCGATCACGGTGGAGATTCAGGGCGGCGGTCTGCAGACGATCCGGGTGACGGATAACGGAAGCGGCATTGTACGCGAGGAGATCCCACTGGCATTTAAGCGCCATGCGACCAGCAAGATCCGGACGGCGTCGGATTTGTTTCAGGTGGCATCGTTAGGGTTCCGCGGCGAGGCGCTGGCGTCGATCGCGTCGGTGGCGAAGGTGGAACTGATCACGAAAACAAACGATTCGATCAGCGGTTCCCGTTACCGCATCGAGGGCGGCGAGGAACTGGGACTGGAGGAGGTCGGTGCGCCGGAAGGTACGACCTTTATCGCCAGAGATCTGTTCTACAATACACCGGTACGCCGGAAGTTTTTAAAGACGCCGGCGACAGAAGGGTCCCATGTGGCAGATTTAGTCGAAAAGATTGCCCTGTCGCATCCGGAAATCTCCATCCGTTTCATCAATAACAACCAGAGCCGTCTCCATACCTCTGGAAATCATAACTTAAAAGATATAATTTATGCGGTCTTTGGACGCGAGATCACGGCAAACCTGATTGAGGTGGATGCCGGAGCTGATCCGATCCGGGTAGGCGGCTTCATCGGTAAGCCGCTGATCGCGCGCGGCAACCGCACGTATGAAAATTATTTCATCAACGGACGCTATATCAAGAGCAGTATCATCGGAAAGGCGATCGAGGACGCATATAAACCGTTCATGATGCAGCACAAGTATCCATTTACGATGCTGCAATTTACGATCGATCCGTCGTATATTGACGTCAACGTCCATCCGGCGAAGATGGAGATCCGTTTCAGGGACGGCGAACAGATCTACCGGACGGTCTACCATACGATTGCGATGGCACTCGCTAACCGGGAACTGATTCCGGCGGTTTCGCTGGAGAATGAGAAGAATGCAGAGAAAGAGCTGAAGATTCCGGGGCTGGAAAAGGGAGTGCTGCCGGAGCTTCCAACCAGAAAGATGGAAAGCAGCCAGGGCAGCCGTCCGTCCTTAAAACCAGTCCGTATCCGTGAGGAACATCCGGAACCGTTTGAGACGAAACGTCTGGGGGCGTCGCAGGCAGAAATGATGTCGGTCTCGGAAGATGTGCCGGGATATGGGGCTGAAAACGGCAGCGGATCAAATGCGGCTGTGTCAGGAACGGGGCGGTTCGATGAAGTGTTTGGAAGAACCGACACAACCGGCAGAGTTGAAAATGTTTCAATTAATACAGAGTCAGATCTGCCAGAGCCGGCCACATCAGCGCCTTCCAGCGAATCCATCTCAGCTTCAGCGGGGCAAACTGCATCTCCTGCATCTGTTTCAACGGGAACGACCCAGTCCGCCCCATCTGAAAAGCCCCGTCAGATGGATCTGTTTGAAGATAAACTCCTGACCAAACCGGCGCGTGCGAACCACCGCCTGATTGGACAGCTGTTTGACACATACTGGCTGGTGGAGTATCATGATAATCTGTACATCATTGATCAGCATGCGGCGCATGAGAAAATCCTCTATGAGCGGACGATGGCATCCCTTCAAAAGAGGGAGTACACCTCCCAGATGATCGATCCGCCGATCATTTTGAGTCTCAACAGCAGTGAGCAGCTCAAATTAGAGCAGTATATGGAACATTTTACTTCGATCGGATTTGAGATTGAGCCGTTTGGCGGCAAGGAGTACGCGGTGCGTGCCGTCCCGGCGAACCTCTTTTCCGTCGCAAAACGCGAGCTTCTGATGGAGATGATCGACGATCTGGCGGAGGGCAATGGAAGCGGAACCCCGGATCTCATCAATGAGCGTGTGGCGACGATGTCGTGTAAGGCGGCGGTCAAGGGCAATCACACATTATCATTTGCCGAAGCGGACAAGCTGATCGATGAACTTCTGGAACTCAAAAATCCGTATGCGTGCCCACATGGACGCCCAACGATCATATCGATGAGCAAATATGAGTTGGAGAAGAAATTCAAACGGATTGTATAACCCATTAAAAGGAGAGAAAGTCTTATGGGAAATCTGGAACAAGCGGCTGAAAAAAAGCCCCTGATTGTCCTGACCGGACCGACGGCAGTCGGAAAAACGGCGCTGTCCATTCAGCTTGCCAGGCGGATCGGCGGCGAGATCATCAGCGCGGATTCGATGCAGGTGTACCGCCACATGGATATCGGTACGGCAAAGATACGCCTGGAAGAGATGGACGGTGTGCCGCACCATCTGATCGATATTTTAGAGCCAACTGAGGATTTCAATGTCGTGCGGTTTCAGGCACTTGCCCGCGCGGCGGCGGAAGATATTTACAGCCGCGGAAAAATTCCGATCGTGGCAGGTGGAACCGGCTTTTATATTCAGGCACTGCTCAATGATATTGATTTCACCCAGATCGACGAAAATACGCAGTTTCGGGAGGAGATGGAACGCCTGGCAGCCGAACAGGGGGCAGAAGTCCTGCATGAGCGTCTGCGGGCGGTCGATCCAGAATCGGCGGAGGCGATCCACGCAAACAATGTAAAACGTGTGATCCGCGCGCTGGAATATTATGAGCAGACGGGCGAGAAGATTTCTGCCCACAATGAGGCGGAGCGGGCAAAGACTTCACCGTACCATTTCTTCTATTATGTATTAAATACCGATCGGACGGTTCTCTATGAGCGGATCGAGAAGCGGATCGATGAGATGATGGAAGAGGGACTGGTCGAGGAAGTGAGGCAGCTGCAGGCGATGGGCTGCAGGCGTGATTCAGTGGCGATGCAGGGACTTGGATATAAAGAAATTCTGGCATATTTAAATGGCGAAATGTCATTGGAGACAGCGGTCAATATCCTGAAACGCGATACGCGCCATTTTGCGAAACGTCAGCTTACCTGGTTCCGGCGGGAACGCGACGTGCGTTTCTTATATTTGCCGGAATTTGATAATGACCGAGAACGCGTGCTGGAACATATTCTGCAGGAATTAGCGGCGGAAGCGGGTATTATGGAGTGTGATTCATAAGATGGATGGAACACTCTAAATTATAAGTTGTAAAAATCAAGAAAAGTTAAAGAAACAAAAAAAGAATTATAGAATAACCGTAACTGTTCAGTAGGTCTGCGCATTTACTGCGCTGACCGTACGAAAACATGGGTCAGCAGGCAAAAATCCCATTGCCGTAGGCAATTTTTAATGGATTTTTGCGCGTGACTGTGAAGGTACTGAACAGTTACGAATAACCGACAACAGGAAAGGAATCACCATGGAGTTAGAGAAAATGTATGGCGACCTCGGCATTTCGAAAGAAGTGCTTGAATATGGAGCCAGAATCGAAGCGGCTCTGGAAGACCGTTTCACAGAGATCGATGGCAATGCAGAGTACAATCAGTTAAAGGTAATCGCTGCGATGCAGAAAAACCGCGTCAGCGATATTCATTTTTCCGGTACAACCGGATATGGTTACAACGACCTCGGACGTGAGACGCTGGAACAGGTATATGCGGATGTATTCCACACTGAGGACGCGTTGGTGCGCCCGCAGATCGTGTGCGGAACGCACGCGCTCTACACGGCATTAGCCGGAAACCTGCGCCCGGGCGACGAGCTGCTTTCGCCGGTGGGAAAACCGTATGATACTCTGGAGGAAGTGATCGGCATCCGCGAGTCCAACGGTTCCCTGCGGGAGTATGGCATTTCATACCGTCAGGTTGACCTGCTGCCGGACGGAACCTTCGATTACGACGGCATCCGCGCGGCGATCAACGAGAAGACAAAACTGGTAACCATCCAGCGTTCCAAGGGATACGCATCCCGTCCAACCCTCTCGGCAGAGCAGATCGGTGAACTGATTGCATTTGTTAAATCCATCAAACCGGAAGTGATCTGTATGGTAGACAACTGCTATGGCGAATTCGTTGAGCGGATCGAACCGAGCGATCTCGGTGCGGACATGGTAGTCGGTTCCCTGATCAAAAACCCGGGCGGCGGACTGGCGCCGATCGGCGGCTATATCGCCGGAACCAGACAGTGCATCGAAAATGCAGCGTACCGCCTTGGTTCTCCGGGACTCGGACGGGAGGTCGGCGCGAGTCTTGGCGTCAACCAGTCCTTCTTCCAGGGACTTTTCCTGGCACCGACCGTTGTATCCGGCGCATTAAAGGGAGCTATCTTTGCGGCAAACGTCTATGAGCGCCTGGGCTTTGATGTGGTTCCGAACAGCACGGAGCCGCGCTATGATATCATTCAGGCGATCACGTTTGGAAAACCGGAGGGTGTTATTGCGTTCTGCCAGGGCATTCAGGCGGCGGCGCCGGTTGACAGCTATGTATCGCCGGAACCGTGGGATATGCCGGGGTATGATTCCCAGGTTATTATGGCAGCAGGTGCCTTTATCCAGGGATCCTCGATCGAGCTTTCCGCGGATGGTCCGATCAAACCGCCGTACAACGTCTTCTTCCAGGGCGGACTGACCTGGTACCATGCGAAGTTAGGCATTTTAATGTCCCTGCAGAAGCTTCTGGATGCAGGCATAGTAAAACCTGAGCAGCTCAAAATCGACTAGAAATGACGTTTTTTGAATGATTTTGTAATTAATTTTAAGAAAACTTTAAAAAAAAATCTGCCGGACTGTCTATACACATTCCGGCAGTTTGTGCTAAGATAATAAAGATTATAGAAAGGGACGGTATTCGGTATCATGAATCGAGCAAAAAATTTCTGGATTCTTCTGCTGCTCCTGATGACAGGGATTGTGTTAGGTGGATTTATCGGAAATATGGCATCCGGCGTCAGGGGACTGTCGTGGCTGAATTACGGACAATCCTTCGGTCTGATGGACCCGGTTGTTCTTGATTTAGGAATCCTGGTTATCACGTTTGGTCTGTCAATCCGGGTGACGATGGCGAGCATCATCGGCGTTGTCATTGCACTGATCGCATATCGTCTGATTTAATCAAAGAATCCCGCCTGGTGGGAATGGCTTTCTGTATGCAGAGGAGAGGCACGCAGGAGGACAATCAATGAAAAAAGAAACAGAGAAACCAGTAAAAAGTTCTGAACCGACCGCTGGATGGCGTCTTACCATGAAAGATATCCCTGAAAAAGACCGACCCTACGAAAAATGTGAGAGGGAGGGAGTTGGGGCACTGACGGACGCCGAGCTTTTAGCGATCCTTATCCGGACCGGAAACCGACAGGAGTCGGCACTTTCCTTGGCAACCCGGATTCTGGCGCAGGCGCAGCCACCGGGAATTTTAGGGCTTTTGCATCTGACTCTTCCAGAACTGATGGAGCAGAAAGGAATCGGCAGGGTCAAGGGAATCGAACTTTTGTGTGTGGGAGAACTGTCACAGCGGATCTGGCGCACCTTGACGCTTTCAGAAGCGCCTGCGTTTACGGCGCCGGAGGCGATCGCCGCCTTTTATATGGAGGAAATGCGTCACAAAGAGCAGGAAGAGATGCACCTGATGATCCTCAATACGAAGCAGAAGCTGATTCGGGATATCCTGCTGTTTCGGGGAACCTTCAATCACTCTCCGGCGTCTCCGAGGGAGATATTTATCGAGGCGCTGCGCTATCATGCAGCCAGCATCGTTTTAGTACATAATCATCCGAGCGGGGATCCTACCCCCAGTGCGGAGGATCGGCGGACGACCGTCCGGATTCAGGAGGCGGGCGCTATGCTGGGAATCCGGCTTTTGGATCATGTGATTATCGGCGAACAAGCCTATTTTAGTTTCAAAGAACGGGGAATACTATCATTATGAAAAACAGCAAGTATATTCTGGCAGGTATGTCAGCCTTCTGTCTTGTGCTGATTACAGCAACGTCTATCAAATCAAGC
Organism: Clostridium sp. AF35-15; assembly: GCF_003477745.1. Classification (NCBI taxonomy): domain Bacteria; kingdom Bacillati; phylum Bacillota; class Clostridia; order Eubacteriales; family Clostridiaceae; genus Clostridium; species Clostridium sp. AF35-15. The sequence continues at coordinate 128,651 of NZ_QUDY01000005.1, forward strand.
TTTCTGATGCCGCTTCGGACGGGTGTCGGTTTTGTTCTGGTACCGCTGCAGTCAGGCGTCAACGCGATCGGCACAGATCTCTACAATGCGCTTGAAAATTTTTCCTCCCTGCGGGAGGCGCAGGAGGAGAACAAAAATCTCCAGATGCGTCTGGATCAGATGGTGGAAGAGAACAACCGCTTGCAGTCGGAGCTTTACGAGTTAGACCGTCTCAGAGAGCTGTATCAGCTTGATCAGGAATATATGCAGTATAAAAAAATAGCCGCCCGTGTCATTGCAAAGGACTCTGGAAACTGGTTTCAGGTATTCCGGATCGACAAGGGAGCGGACGATGGCATCCAGGAAGATATGAACGTCATGGCAGGCGGCGGACTGGTCGGTATTGTAACCGATGTCGGGGCAAACTATGCAACTGTCCGCGCGATCATCGATGACGACAGCAACGTCAGCGGCATGTCCCTGCGGACCGGCGATACCTGTAATGTATCCGGCAACCTGACGCTTTACCAGGATGGACGGCTGGGACTTGACCATATCAAGAAAGAGGCAGATATCCAGGAGGGCGACAAGATCGTGACCTCCAACATCAGTGATATTTTCCTGCCGGGCATTCTCATCGGTTATGCCTCCGGGCTGACGACCGATGCCAACAACGTAACCAAATCCGGTACAATCATTCCGGTTGCAGATTTTGATAACCTGCAGGAGGTACTGGTAATCACCCAGCTGAAAAATGGGGATGGAGGCGACAATAATGCGGAAGCTGCTGATTAACCTTGTCATGCTGATTCTGGCATTCACGATCCAGATCTGCGTGTTCCCACAGATCGCCTTCTTATCTTCGGCTCCGAACCTGCTGCTGATTGTGGTGTTTGTGTGCAGCTTCATCGAGGGGCGCGAGCGGGGGATGTTCTACGGGCTGGTGGCAGGTCTTTTTATGGATCTGTTTTACAGTGGACCATTTGGCTTTTATACACTGTTTTTCATCAATCTGGGGTATGTCAGTGGAATCTGCAACAAGTATTATTATGAAGACTACATCACGCTGCCGCTGCTTTTGAGCCTGGCAAGTGATTTAATCTATAACCTGTACATCTATGTATTCCGGTTCCTGATACGGAATCGTCTGAATTTTGGGCATTATCTGGTCTCCATCATTATCCCGGAGATCATATTTACCACGGTTACGACGCTTGTCGTATACCGGTTTTTCCTTTTTATCAACCGGAAACTGAAAGAATGGGAACAAAGGAGAGATTCGAACATTGTTTGATGACCTGAAAGAATATCTGCGAGAATGGTTCAAAAAAGTGATTACCTCCCGGCTTTTTGTCCTGGTGGTTGTGTTCTGCCTGATGTCGTCCGCATTGGTGATGCGGTTGTTCAACCTGCAGATCATCAAGGGCGAAGAGTATCAGGATGCATATACAGCGATGACGGAAAAAGTCATAAAGACTGCCAGCACGCGGGGTAATATCTACGATCGGAACGGCAATGTGCTGGCGTACAACGAACTGGCATACGACGTTACCATACAGGATACCGGTGCGTACAAGACGGATGCACAGTGGAACACGATGCTCTACGATCTGGTATCGATCTTGAATAAACACGGTGAGAGCGCACAGACCAGTTTAGAGCTTACGCTCGATCACGATGGAAATGTCGTGTATACCTCCGAGACACAGTCCGGACGCAAGCGATTCCTGCGTGATTATTATGGTCTTAAAAATGTGGATGAGATGGACGATTCAGATGGAAAATACCCGTCCGACATTTCAGCGCCAGATCTGCTGGAGCGGATGAAAAAGGAGTACCACCTGACACTCGGTGACGATAAGAACCGGGACGGGCGCCCGCTTGACAAAGACGGCAATCCCATCGATGTTTCGGATGAGGTGGCGCTGCAGATCGTCGGTATCCGCTACACGATGCGTTTTACCGCGTTCCAGAAGTACGAATCGACAACGATCGCGACGGATATCAGCGATGAGACCGTTGCAGACATTTTAGAGCACGCAGCCGATCTGGTGGGCGTCAATATACAGGAATCGACGATCCGTATGTACAATGAAAGCCTCTACTTTGCGCCGATCATTGGATATACGGGAAAAGTAACGAGCGAACGTCTGGAGGAGTTAAAGGCGGTCAACGATGACTATGAGTTAAATGATGTCGTAGGCCGTACCGGCATCGAATCCTCGATGGAGCTGGAATTAAAGGGTAAGAAAGGTTCCCAGACGGCATATGTAGATAATGTCGGAAGAATCCTAAGCGTGACCGGGGAAGTCGCACCGGTGGCAGGCAACGATATCTGGCTGACCCTCGATCTGAACCTTCAGAAGGGTATTTACCACATTCTGGAGAAGCAGCTGGCGGGCGTCTTGTTAAAGACGATTGTCAACCAGGATGAGAAAGATATCGCTTATATCGATTCTTCCAGTATTAAGATACCGATCAAGAAGGCATACTTCCAGCTGATCAACAACAACGTCCTCTCGATTGACAATTTTGCTTCCGAAGAGGCATCCGATGTGGAACAGCAGATTTATCAGAAGTACGAGAGCTCACGCGTGCGAATTGAACAGGAACTGCGGGGCGAACTGCAGTCTGAAAATGCAACGCCGATGAACGCGCTTTCAGAGGAAATGCAGGCATATATGCAGTATATCTATTCGTATCTTTCTTCCAGCAACAAGGCGATTGTCCAGCGTGATGCGATCGATACGTCCAGTGACATGTATCAGGCGTGGAAGAACGGTACGATCAGTCTGCGGGAATACTTATATTATGGAATTGCCAACAACTGGATCGATACGACGAAGCTGGACATCCAGAGCCGGTATTCGAATGCGGACGATGTCTTCACGGCACTGCTGGACGACTGTTTCCGCGATCTGGAACAGGATCCGGCATTCGAGAAACTGATTTATCAGTATTTAATCAATAACAATGTTGTGACCGGGCGCGAGCTCTGCATGGCGCTCTATTCCCAGAATGTGCTTGCATACGATGAGAATGAGGTCAACCTGCTGCGTGTCAGCGGGGAAGAATATGCGTACCAGTTCCTGATGAATAAGATCCGCAATATTGAGATCACACCGGCGCAGCTGGCACTTGACCCGTGTACGGCGAGCTGTGTCGTGACGAGCGCGAAGACTGGCGAGGTGCTGGCACTGGTATCTTATCCAAGCTATGACAACAACCGGATTTCGGACAGCACCTATTTTGCCCAGCTAAATGCCGATCAGTCGCTGCCGCTGCGAAACAATGCGACGCAGACACTGAAAGCACCAGGCTCCACCTTCAAGCCGATCACGGCGATTGCAGGTCTGGAAGAGGGGGCAATCACGCTTTCTGATATGATTAACTGTACCGGTATTTATGAGGAAGTCAGCAATCCGATCCGATGCTGGAAATATCCGGGCTTCCACGGACCGTTAAATGTCGTGGGAGGCATCGAAAATTCCTGTAACTATTTCTTCTCGGAGGTGGCGCACCGCCTGTCCACAGAGGCAGATGGAAGCTACAAACCGGAGAAAGGTCTGGAGACGCTGAAAAAATACGCGACCATGTTCGGTTTGGACCGGACTTCGGGCATTGAAATCTCGGAGGCGACGCCGTCTATCAGTGATACCGATCCGGAGCGTTCCAGTATGGGACAGGGTACGCACCAGTTTGCGAGCGTGCAGCTTGCCCGCTATGTGACGGCGCTTGCCAACCGCGGCACGGTCTATGATCTGAGCTTGATTGATAAGGAGACGGATTCCCAGGGTAATCTGGTCAAGGATTATTCGCCGGCTGTGGCGTCAACCCTTGATTTCCAGACAAGCACCTGGGATGCAGTCCAACAAGGTATGCGCCAGGTAGTTACCAACAGTTCGACCAAGCGTGTGTTTGATGGTCTGGACGTACACGTGGCCGGTAAGACCGGTACGGCGCAGGAGTCCCAGAAACGGGGCAACCACGCGTTCTTTATTTCGTTTGCACCGTATGAGAATCCGGAAATTTCGGTGACGGTCAGTATCCCGAATGGATATTCTTCTTCGAATGCGGCGATGGTGGCAAAACACGTATATCGTTACTTCTATGGCTATGCGAGTCTGGATGATATCCTGAATTCAGGAGCATTGGATGCGTCCAATGAACGAATCAATGGAGATTAAGAGGTGATGGAACTATGAAAAGTTCCGTAGTAATAAAGGGATGTAAGTCCGGTATGACGGTAATTCTGAATCCGGACACTCCCTTTGAACAGTTACTGGAGGATGTAGGGAAAAAGTTTAAAGAAAGTGAAAAATTCTGGGGATCCGCCCAGATGACGCTGACCCTGGAGGGGAGGGAACTGACCCCAATCGAGGAACTGCAGGTGACGGATGCGATTACCGCCAATTCCCAGATAGAGATTCTCTGTCTGCTGGATACTGACGCTAACCGCATCGCCCGCTGTGAAAAGGCGCTGACCGAGCGGCTGATGGAGCTGACTGCCCGGACGGGACAATTTTATAAGGGTAATTTATCCCGGGGCGATCTGCTGGAATCCGATGCGAGCATCGTGATCATCGGGAATGTGGAGCGCGGCGCGCGTGTCAGCGCACGGGGCAATATCGTTGTCCTTGGCACGCTGGCGGGTTCCGCCCATGCTGGGGCGGCGGGAAGTGAGGACGCGGTGATCACCGCGCTGGCAATGTCGCCGATGCACCTTCGGATTGCTGATCTGACAGCCAAAACGCGCAGCCAGGGTAAAAAGATGGGGCGCGGACCGATGATTGCATCGGTATCCGGTGGAAACATTGACGTAGAATCGGTCAAAAAAAGTTTTTTAGATTATTTTCATTTTATTTAGCGTATTTAATGGATTTAAGACTGGAATTATTCTACTTTTTAGAGTAGAATAAAATGGTAAAACAGAATACAGGAGGATGTTCCTATGAGCGAAGTTATCGTTATTACTTCCGGAAAAGGAGGCGTCGGCAAAACGACAACCTCAGCGAACGTCGGCACCGGGCTTGCCATGCTTGGCAAACGGGTGGTTCTCATCGACACCGATATCGGTCTGAGAAACCTGGATGTCGTCATGGGACTGGAAAACCGGATTATCTACAATCTGGTCGATGTGATCGAGGGAAACTGCCGGATGAAGCAGGCGCTGATTCGAGACAAAAGATATCCTGACCTGTTCTTATTACCTTCCGCCCAGACGCGGGACAAGTCGTCCGTGAGTCCGGGGCAGATGATAAAATTAGTAGAAGACTTAAGAGAAGAGTTTGATTACATACTGCTTGACTGTCCCGCCGGGATTGAGCAGGGCTTTCGCAATGCGATCGCCGGGGCGGACCGGGCGCTGATTGTCACGACACCGGAGGTATCCGCGATACGGGATGCTGACCGGATCATCGGACTTTTAGAAGCATCCGGGGTCGGGCGTATGGACCTGATCATCAACCGGATCCGGAGCGATATGGTGCGCCGGGGCGATATGATGTCGGTGGATGATGTGATGGATATTCTGTCTGTCCCTGTGATTGGCACAGTCCCGGACGATGAGGATATCGTTATATCCACGAATCAGGGCGAACCGCTGGTCGGCATGAATGGATATGCCGGGCAGGCATATTTAAACATATGCAAACGAATACTTGGAGAATCGGTACCATTTATACAGCTTGATGCGTCTCCGGGCTTCTGGTCCCGGATATCCGGCTTCCTCAAACGTGCATAGGAGGGGACGCTATGATTCTGATTGCAGAACTGTTTACGAAAAAGAATTCCGGCGAGATAGCCAGAAAGCGTTTAAAACACCTTCTGACTGCCGATCGGGCGGGCTGTTCGCCGGAACTTCTGGATCTGATTCGCGCAGATTTCCTGAGGAGCGTGTCACGTTATCTGGAGATTGATCCGGGGGATGTGACACTCCGGATTCTGAGGACATCCTCAGAACAGCCGGCGGAGGTATTCCCGGCGGTCTGTGCGTCGGTGCCGGTTCTTACTTTAAGGAGCCATTTACAGCATGATATTCGATTACCAATTTAGAAATTACAACTTTCGAGCCCTCATTTATATGATTCTGCTGAGTGTTCTCGGCATTTTGGTTGTCGGGAGCGCCAGCAATCAGGACCGTTCCTCTGTGATAAAACAGGTTATCGGAGTGGTTGTATCCCTGATTATCTGTCTGGTTCTGTCTTTGATTGATTACCATCAGTATTTCCGATTTACCACGCTTATTTATGTGGTCTGTGCCGGAATGCTGGCGGCAGTTCTTTTGTTTGGACGTACCACCAAGGGCGCGACCCGCTGGCTGCGGATCGGCGGGATTCAGATCCAGCCGTCCGAGTTTGTAAAGATCGGTCTGATCCTCATCCTGGCGAATTTTCTTTCCAGAAACCGGGATAAAATCAATGAGCCAAAGACATTGGGGATGACGGCGCTTATCTGTGTCCTTCCGGTCGGCATGGTATATTTACAGCCGAACCTTTCCACCACCATCGTCATCTGCTTCATGATTCTGTGCATGGTTTATGTAGCCGGTATCAGTTACAAATGGATTGCCGGTGCGGTGGCGGTCGGGGTACCTGGATTTGCGGCGCTTATCTATCTGTCGCTGCAGGGATTCATCCCGTTTCTCCAGAAATACCAGGCACAGCGTATCATGGGAAAGATTTTCCACAGCAGCAGTGAATTTACGGATCTGAACCGTCAGCAGGATAACTCCATGATGGCGATCGGCTCCGGGCAGCTACGCGGCAAGGGGCTTTTTAACAACACATTAAGCTCCGTCAAGAATGGAAATTTCCTCTCGGAGGAACAGACGGACTTTATCTTCGCTGTTATCGGAGAGGAGCTTGGGTTTGTCGGCGGCGTGGCGGTCATTGCCCTCTATGCGCTGCTGGTGTATGAGTGCCTTTGGATTGCGGCGCGCGCAAAAGACACAGCTGGACGTCTGATTGCATCGGGCATGGCGGCGCTTCTGGCGTTCCAGAGTTTTGCCAACATTGCGGTAGCCACGGGAATCTTCCCGAACACGGGTCTTCCGCTTCCTTTCATAAGCTCCGGACTTAGTTCGCTGCTCAGTATGTTTATCGGAATGGGAGTTGTTCTCAATGTTGGATTGCAACGAAATAACGTAACCGTTCAGTAAGTACATGCATGGACTGTGAAGCTGCATGGAAATTGAATTTTATGGTTATGAAAAATAGGAATCATTAAGGAGGCAGGTATAGATGTATATCGGGTTAATCGCACATGATGCGAAGAAAAAACTGATGCAGAACTTCTGTATCGCATATCGCGGCATCCTGAGCAAGCATGAACTCTATGCGACAGGAACGACAGGCCGCCTGATTGAGGAGGTTACGAATCTGACCCTCCATAAATATCTGCCGGGTCATCTGGGAGGTTCCCAGCAGCTCGGCGCACAGATCGAACACAATCAGATCGATCTGCTGATTTTCCTGCGCGATCCGTTGGCGCCGAAGCCGCATGAGCCAGATGTTAATGATGTTGTCCGCCTCTGTGATATTCACAATATCCCGATGGCGACAAACCTGGCGACGGCAGAGCTTCTCGTCAAGGCGCTTGACCGCGGCGATATGGAATGGCGGGAGATGTACAAATGAGAAAACAGACAATCGGACTTGCGGGCGCACTGATGCTTTGCGGTATCGGCATGCTGACCGGCTGTGGTGCCCGCGGTCTGGAACAGGCATATTCATTTCAAGAACGGGAAGCGCAGATGACGCCAGCGGCAGGTGCCGGGCTGGCGCCCTTTTTTGCCTCTTCTCTCTGCGTACCGGAATCTGCAGACGGCGATATTGCTCCAGATGATGCGGTGACGGCGCAGGCGGGCGCATTGTTTGATGTGACCGACTCCAGCGTTATATATGGTAAGAACATCTATGACCAGATGTACCCGGCGAGCATCACGAAGGTAATGACGGCGATCATCGCGATCGAGGAAGGCAATCTTTCCGATGCGGTGACGGCAAATGACGATGTCGTGATCCGCGAGGCAGGCGCTTCGATGGCAGGCATCAAGCCGGGCGATACCTTTACGCTGGAGCAGCTCTTATACGGACTGATGATTCCGTCCGGCAACGATGCAGCCAATGCAATTGCGGATCATATCGCCGGAAGCACGGATGCGTTTGTGGAGAAGATGAATGCGAAAGCGAAGGAACTCGGTGCGACCCACACGCATTTTGTCAATGCAAATGGTCTGCACAGCACCGACCACTATACAACGGCATATGATCTCTATCTGATTTTCAACGAGGCGCTTAAACTGCCGCTGTTTTGTGAGATCATTAACGCGCAGTCTTATACAGCTGATTATACCGATGCAAATGGAGCCGCAAAACAGCAGGTCTGGAAGGTTGGCAACTGGTATCTGAAGGGAGACCGCGAGGCACCGGAGGGAGTGACTGTCTTAGGCGGCAAAACTGGCACCACACAGGCGGCTGGCTACTGCCTGATCATGGCGAGCGATGGGGACGATGGCAAGGAATATATATCGGTTGTGCTAAAATCTGCAAATCGTCCGTCACTTTATGACAATATGACGGAAATTTTGACTAAAATTTCAAATAAGTGATTGCAATATTTATAAATTTATACTATAATTATTTATACAATAAAAGATTTTACATACAACTTAAATAAACTCAAGGAGGAGATTGTTATGGTTCAGATCATCGCAGGAGCAAAGGGAAAAGGAAAAACTAAATATTTACTCGATATGGCGAACACGGCTGTCAAAGAAGCCAAGGGTTCCGTTGTCTATCTGGATAAGAGTTCCAAACATATGTATGAGTTGAATAACCAGATTCGCCTTATCAATGTACAGGAATATCCGATTGATACCAGCGATGGATTTATCGGATTTATTTGTGGTATTATCTGCCAGGATCATGATCTGGAGCAGATGTATCTTGACAGCTTCCTGAAACTTGCCTGCCTCGAGGGAGCGGATATTGAAGAGACCTACAAGACGCTGGAGACCATCAGTGAGAAATATCATGTAAAATTCGTTTTAAGCATATCCATGAATGCAGCCGATCTTCCAGAGTGCGCGAAAGAAAGTGTTGTAGTATCTTTATAAGAGATTCAAAATGAACGAAACCGCAGCTGTCAGCGCAGGGCGGAGACAGGAGACTGTCCGATTCATCTGAAAAAGGAGAATTGGATGGTCTCTTTTTTTTCTAATTTTCTAGTTTGGGCTCAAAACCATCTTTCCACATTTTCATTGAAATGCTTCTTTTGCAGGTACCACCTTTGGGAAAAAATAGATATGCTTTTACATTTTTTTCAAAATTATAAGTATTTCCTATCATGCATATGAAATTTTTTGTATTGGATAAAAAAATTACAAAATATACTGAAAAATAATTGTAAAATTTCGATTTATACGGTATAATGACACGTGTCGGGAGACAAAAGATTCCGATGCGTCTATTTGTGAGACAGATACAAAAGTATGCGGAAATCATTTAAAAGACAGGAAGGAAAATACTATGAATGCAGAATTCTACCAGGGGAACCGACAGCGGCTGTATGACAGCCTTCCGGATCACACCCTGCTTCTCCTGTTTTCCGGTTCTTCCATCCGAAAAACAGCCGATGAAAATTATCCGTTTTATGCCGATCGGAGTTTTCTCTATCTGACCGGCATCGGGCAGGAACACACAGTCCTGATGGCAGAGAAGGACGGAGAAGAGGTACAGGAAACACTTTACATACTTCCGCCGGATATGCTGGCCGAGCGGTGGACCGGGAAACGGTTCACACCGGAGGAGGCCAGGGCGCGATCCGGGACCGCGCAGATCGCATCGAGCGGCGAGTGGGAAAACCGTCTGAAACTTCTGATGCGGAGCGGACGGTTTGAGCGGATTGCGATGGATCTGTACCGGCACGATCCGGAGGATGCAGATACCGAGAGTATCCGGATGGCACGGAAACTTAGAAAGTGGTACCCGGCAGCCACACTCACGGATATTTCCCGTCAGATACGCCGCCAGCGCACCATCAAGCAGCCGTGTGAGATCGAGGCGATGCGGGAGGCAGTCAAGATTACAAGGGACGGCATTTTGGCGATGATGAAGGCATCAAAGCCGGGAATGTACGAATACCAGTATAAAGCCGAATTCGACTACGCACTGGCGCAGCACGGATGCCTTGCACCGGCATTTCCGAGTATCATTTCCGCGGGAGCCAATAATTTCTGTATTCACTATTATGAGTACACAGGGCAGGCGAAAGACGGCGATATGATTCTCAACGACGTAGGCGCCCAGTACGACCACCTCTTCAATGATGTATCGCGCGGCTGGCCGTGCAACGGAAAGTTTTCCGAACGGCAGCGACTTCTTTACACATGTGCATACCGGACTTCGCAGCATATGTTCTCCATCATTCGGCCGGGAATGAAGATGGCAGACGTGGACCGGCTGGCGAGGGAATACAATTTCGAACAGCTCAAAGCGATCGGCTTATGTGACCGGTATGAGGATGTCGGCAGATATATCTGGCACGGCGGCGCCCACCATGTTGGCTGGGACACACATGATCTGGTCGATGTCGATATCGTAGAGCCGGGTATGGTTTTCTGCGTGGATATCGGCATCTACTGCGAGGAATGGGGCATCGGCTTCCGCCTCGAGGATAACTGCCTGGTAACGGAGGATAGCTGTGAGAATCTGACAGCATCCATCCCCAGAACGATAGAAGAAATAGAATCAGTGATGGGAGGAGAGTAAGCATGGAACAGTTACTTGCGTATATGCAGAAAGAGCACCTGGATGGCATGTTCATCAGCCGCCCGGTCAATGTAAAGTATGTCAGCCATTATACCGGCGAAGATTCCTGGCTTTTTATCACGGAGCAGGAAAAATTCTTTCTGACAGATCCGCGCTACACCGAGCAGGTTTCCTATGAGTGCCCGGATTACACGATTTTGAACTGGAGAGACACCTACGGCTCCATCGGAAAGGCACTTGCCTACGCGGCGGAAAAGGTTGGAGCAAAGACGATCGGCTATGAAGCATCCCACCTGACCGTTGAACAGTACCAGAATCTCCAGTCGGAGGTAAAAGCAGAGCTGGTACCGGCGGACGGCATCATTGAGGAGTTCCGCTCCATCAAGAGGCCGGAAGAGATTGAGTGCCTGCGTATCTCCTGTGATATTGCTTCAAGGGCATATGAAAAGATCCAGAAGGATATCCGGGTCGGCATTACCGAGAAAGAGCTGGCGGCGCGTTTAAGCCTCTATATGGTTCTGGAGGGTGCGGATACACAGCCATACGGCAATATCCTCATCTCCGGTGCGAGAACGTCCCTGCTTCATGGAATCCCGTCTCAGAAAGCGATTGAGTACGGCGATCTGGTCCTGATGGATTATGGATGCCAGTATCACGGTTATTTATCTGATATGACGCGTACTCTGGTAGTCGGACGCGCAACGCCGAAGCAGAAGGAAGTATACAGGATTGAGCAGCAGATGGTCGCCGCGGTGGAAGGATTCTTAAAAGACGGGGTTTCGGCATCAGATGCATATTATGAATCCACGAAGATCATCGAGGGGACCGAGTATTTTCCATATCACTACACAGGAATCGGACACGGCGTCGGCATGTTTGTCCATGAGATTCCATTTATGAGCCCTGTTTCTAAAAATATCGTGCATGCCAATAATGTCATGACCGTGGAACCGGGTATCTATATTCCAGGATGGGGCGGTATCCGCATTGAGGATCAGCTTCTCATCACGGAGACAGGCAATGAAAACCTGATCAGCGCCACCAAGGAACTGATTGAGCTTTAATAAAAAAGGACAAGGAGGAATATTATGAGAAAAAACAAACTACTTGCACTGGGATTAGCTGCACTGATGGCAGCGAGTGTAGCGGGCTGTTCCACTCCGAGCGCTTCGGTGGATGATACGAAGGCAGCTGAATCGGGAAGTGACAGTTCCCAGAGAGCAGCAGCGGGCGAAAAGATTTTCCGTTATTCCAACACGGCGGATATCGCGACGATTGACCCTGATAAGACAAACTCCGTAGCAGACGCGACCGTCTCCTATCATATCTATGATGGTCTGTACCGCAACGTACAGGGCGAGCTGCAGCCGGCAACCGCTGAGAGCTATGAAGTCAGCGATGATGGTCTCGTATATACTTTCAAACTCCGTCAGGATACAAAGTGGAGTGATGGACAGACTGTTACGGCTAAGGATTATGAGTACGGTATGAAGCGTCTCTGCGATCCGGCAGCAGCCTGCCCTGCCAGCTATCTGGGTGCTGTTTTAAAGAACGGTGCCAAGGTCAGTGAGGGTGAACTTCCGGTGGATGAACTGGGAGTCAAGGCACTGGATGACTTTACCCTGGAGATTACGCTTGAGAATCCGGCTGATTACTTTGTCAGCATGACAAGCATGAGTGCATTCATGCCGGTACGTGAAGACCTGGTTGAGAAATATGGCAATGAGTTCGGCGGAAGTGCCGATAAACAGGTTTACAATGGACCGTTCGTTGTAAGTGAATACAGTAACGGCAAGGTAGAACTGACGAAGAATCCAGATTACTATGACAATGAAAAGATCAGTCTGGACGGCGTTGAGATTCTGACCGTAGCCGATCAGACTACTGCTGTTTCGATGTTCGATGCAGGCGAGCTGGATCTGGCAGAGGTTCCAACCGAGCTGGCAGCGCAGTATGAGGGCAAGACACAGTCCTACTACAACGGCGCAGACGATTATGCGGCACTGAATCACCGGAATAAATATCTGGCAAACAAGAACCTGCGTCTGGCGATGAACTACGCAGTCAACCGTGAAGAATACATTCTTCTGACCCACAATGGCTTATATCAGGCTAACCAGAGATATGTGCTTCCGCAGGTTCGCGGCGTGGACGGCGAGTACGGCACCGAGTATCCGTTAGAGGCATTCCCACTTCAGGGTGATATGGATAAGGCAAAAGAGTATCTGGATACGGCATTATCTGAATTAGGTCTTTCTAGTGCTTCTGATATTTCCCTGAAACTGGTTGTATCCGATTCTGACACAGCGAAGAAAGAGGCAGAGGTTGTTGCAAACCAGTGGAAGAACAACCTGGGTATCAACGTAGATATCAACATGGTTCCGTACGCAACGAAAAACGCACTCCTGGTTCCGGACAGTGATGAGTACGATATCATCATGAGCGGCTGGGCACCGGATTACTCTGACCCGTACAGCTACCTGGAGCTCTGGTACAGCACCTCCGGCTACAACTACTTAAATTACCACAGTGATGAATACGATAAGTACATCGACGCTTCCAAGACAACTTCCGGTAAAGAGCGTATGGACAATCTGTTCAATGCAGAGAAGACACTCCTGGAAGACGGCGCACTGGTAGCGCTTCAGTTAAGAGAGGTTCCGTATATGGTATCTGACCGTGTACAGAATCTGGGCGCATACTTTGTTGGACTGAACTATGACTATATGTATGTGGACATCACAAACTAATCCATCATCTATCCAAAACATATTGAAAAACCTTAGAAGATGATTGAAGCACCTGCGCTTCAGGATCCGGCAAAGCGGCTGGATTTCTGAAGCGCAGTACATATCCGGTGGCTGCCTGGCGGATGAATGAGCCGTAACCGGCGGCCGGAACAACCGGATTTGGGATGTTCCCGTAGTTAAAGGAGCGTGAACCTATGAAAAAATATATACTGAAGCGGGTGGGAATATCCATTGTGACTGTGTTTGTTCTCGTATCCGTTGTATTTTTCCTGGCAAGGCTGATGCCGGGCGGACCGTTCAATGATCCGAAAATGTCAGCAACCGCAAAGGCCAATTTAAGTGCCTACTACGGATTCGATAAACCCTTACTCCAGCAGTATCTGACATATCTGAATAATCTGATTCATGGAAATTTCGGTTTTTCTACCAAATATCCGAGCCGTACCGTCAATGACCTGTTAGCAGGTGCATTTCCGTATTCGGCAGACCTTGGTATCCGCGCATTATGTTTTGCGATTTCCTTTGGTCTTGTATTTGGTATTATCTCTGCATTAAACCGTGGCAATAAAATTGATTTAATCTTTGTGATTGTAGCTGTATTTGGTACAAGTGTCCCGGATTTTATCATGGGCGCGCTGCTGCAGCATTTCTTTGCAGTCAAATGGGGGCTGTTCCCGATCGCGCAGTACAAGGGCTTCGCCTACACGATCCTGCCGTCGATCGGACTGGGATTCTACACGATGGCGTCCGTCTCGCGTATCATGCGTGCGAGTATGCTGGAGGTAGTCCAGCAGGATTATATCAAGACAGCGCGATCGAAGGGCATTTCCAAGTTCCGTGTGACCTGGAAGCATCAGATCCGGAACGCGATCATGCCGGTTGTCACGATCCTCGGTCCGACGGTAGCAGCCGTTCTGACCGGTACATTTGTTATTGAGTCCCTGTTTGCTATCCCCGGCATGGGTAAATATTATGTTGAGAGTGTGCAGAACAACGATTACTCCCTGATCCTTGGCATGACGGCGTTTTACGGCACATTCCTGGTATTCTGCAACATGGTAGTTGATATTCTGTATGGCGTGATCGATCCGAGAGTGCGGATCGGCGGAAAGTAGGTGGCAGTATGGGTGAGATGAAAATGAAAGATGGAAATGTGCTGCCTTCTGAGAATTCCGGCGCAGCAGCAGGCACATCCGAAAACCTGACAGATGGACGCAGGATTACCCGCGACAAGTTTGAGATGGTAGGTAAAAATATTGAAAGAATGGAATCGATCTCCCGACCAAGCCTGACCTTCTGGCAGGAGGCGTGGAGACGAATCCGGACAAATAAGGCGGCATATTTCAGCCTGATTCTGTTGATTGCATATGGATTGTTAGCGATCTTTGCACCGATGTTCAGCCACTACGGATTTGACCAGCAGGATGCCTACTCGATGAGCAAGGGGATTTCAGCAGCTCATTGGCTGGGAACCGACTCTCTGGGGCGTGACCTTTGGGTACGTGTCTGGATGGGCGCACGTGTTTCTTTGACGATCGGTCTTCTGGCAGCCCTTTTAAATACTGTAATTGGTACGGTGCTGGGCGGTTTCTGCGGCTATTATGGCGGCAAGCTTGATATGATCGTCATGCGTATCATCGATGTTATTTATGGTATCCCATCCCTGATCGTCTGTATTTTGGTTATGGTAGTATTAGGCTCCGGCGTTAAGAGCTTAATCATTGCAATGGTTATCGTTGGATGGACGGGAACCTGCCGTTTCACCAGAGGCGAAGTATACCGCCTGAAAGAGCAGGATTTCGTACTGGCAGCCCGCGTCATGGGCGAGTCGGCGTTCACCATCATCGTGCGTGAGATCATCCCGAATATCATGGGTCTTCTGATCACAAACCTGACAATGGCAATCCCGAGCGCCATCTTCCAGGAGGCGTTCTTGAGTTATATCGGTCTCGGCATTTCCCCGCCGCAGGCAAGCTGGGGCGTTCTGGCAAAAGAGGGAACCCGTATGATGACGGCAGCGCCGCATATGCTGTACGTGCCGGCATTCTTTATCTGTACAACCGTACTGGCGCTCAACCAGCTCGGAAACGGTCTGCGGGATGCATTTGACCCGAGACTGAGAGGAACGGAATAGGAGGTAGGAGACAATGGCTAAAAATATATTGGAAATCAAGAATCTGACCTTTTCGTTCCATACATACGGCGGCGTGGTAAAATCCGTCCGGGATGTTAGTTTTAATGTACGCGAAGGCGAGATTCTTGGAATCGTAGGCGAGAGCGGATGTGGCAAGAGTGTTACCTCCCAGTGCATTTTAAAGCTCAATCCGGAGCCGCCGGGATTTTTTGAGGGCGGTTCGATCAAATATAAAGGCGAGGAGATCATCACCAAGACAGACCGCGAGATGCGGAAAATCCGCGGTGTGGAGATTGGATTTATCTTTCAGGATCCGATGACCTCGTTAAACCCGACCATGACAGTTGGAAAACAGATCGAGGAGGTCTTTGTCGGACGGAAGGGGATGACCCGGGCAGAAGTCAGGGAACGGGCGCTGGAGATCCTGCGTCTGGTCGGCATTAATGAGCCGGAGCGCCGTTATAAACAGTATCCGCATGAGCTGTCCGGCGGTATGAAACAGCGTGTCATGATCGCAATCGCGCTGGTTGGCAAGCCAAGCATCATCATCGCGGATGAGCCGACGACCTCGCTGGATGTAACAATCGAGGCACAGATCCTGGATCTTCTGAAGGAACTGCGCGATAAGATGAACACCTCGATTATCCTGATTACCCACGATCTCGGAGTTATCGCCAAGATGTGCGACCGCGTGCTTGTTATGTACGGCGGCAAGGTGGCTGAAAAAGGAACGGTTGATGAGATCTTCTATGAGACGGCACATCCGTACACGGCAGGTCTTATCAAATCAATCGCTACGCTGGATACCTCCAAGAATCAGAAGCTGGTGCCCATCGACGGAACACCGCCGGATCTGTTCGCACCGCCGAAAGGATGCCCGTTTGCAGCGCGCTGTGAGTTTGCGATGAAGGTCTGTTATGAAGAACAGCCGGAATTTCACAGGCTTTCAGACGAACATACCTGTGCGTGCTGGCTGCAGCATGAATATGCGCCGAAGGTGGATATCATGAAAGGGCTGACTGAGGCGCAGAAACAGGAAGAAGAGAAAAATGTTGCGGCACTGCCGGAAGAGAAACGGAGGGGACACCATGGCAAAACAAATTGATAGGAGCACACCCTTGTTTCAGGTCACCGATCTCTGCCAGTATTTCAATGTCGGCAGGGGTAAGGTGCTGAAAGCAGTCGATCACGTGCATTTTACGATTTATAAAGGAGAAACGTTAGGTCTGGTAGGCGAGAGCGGATGCGGCAAGTCCACGACGGGACGGTGCCTGGTAAAGCTCTATGAGCCGGCAGCAGGCACGATTACCTATAAAGGAAAAGATATTTTTAAATACACCCGTGAAGAGGAAAAAGCATTCCGCAAGAATGTGCAGATGATCTTCCAGAATCCACATTCTTCCCTGAACCCGCGTATGACGGTCAAGGATATCATCGGTTCCGGCATGAAACTGCATGGACTGGCGACGGACAAGGATGTGGATCAGAAGGTAGAGGCGATCCTGAAGCGCGTCGGTCTGAACCGCGACCATATGTCCCGTTTCCCGCATGAGTTTTCCGGCGGTCAGAAGCAGAGAATTGGTATTGCCAGGGCATTAGCGGTCGAACCGGAGTTTGTGATCTGCGACGAGCCGATCTCCGCACTGGATGTTTCAATCCAGGCGCAGGTATTAAATATGTTAAAGGAACTGCAGGAAGAAATGGGACTGACCTATCTCTTCATTGCGCATGACTTGAGCGTCGTCAAGTACATTTCCGACCGTGTCATCGTTATGTATCTGGGAACGATGGTTGAATTTGCCGATTCCGAAGAGCTGTATGCACATCCGCTGCATCCGTACACGCAGGTGCTTCTGTCCTCGATTCCGGTTGCGGATCCGAGACTGGTGCGTGAGAAGAAGCGTATCATGGTTAAGGGCGAGATTCCAAGCCCGATCAACCCGAAGGACTGCTGCCGTTTTGCCGAGAGATGTCCGTATGCGACGGAGGAGTGCAGGGCGAAGCTGCCGGAACTCCGGGAAGTGACGCCGGGGCATTTTGTGGCTTGTCATATGGTAAAGTAAATTAAATAGATTCGTGAAGGCGTCGAAGCTGACGGGGACAGGACAGCCTGGCTTCTCAGACTTATCATTGTTCGCTTGCTTTCGCTACAGATGCTCGCCTGATGCGGACTTACATCTGCCTCATTCGGACATCTGTGCTCAAAATGCGTACAATTTGATAAGCTGAAAGCCAGACCGCCCTGTCCTCGTCAGCTTCTTAGTTTTTTGGCTAATTGAAGGAGTAATTGTAGACATTGATCGCCGACTGGTGTAAAATATTAGTTAGAATTTTTTTAAAATTATGGCTGAATTTGGAAAATTTTAACGATATATAACAGAAAGGTGGATTTTCTATGCAGTACGATTTTGACACACCGATCGATCGAATCCATACGTGGTCGATCAAACACGATTTTAAGAAGGAGAATGGAAAGGCGGAGGATATTTTACCGCTCTGGGTGGCGGATATGGATTTTCGATCGCCGGACAGCGTGGTTGAAGCGCTGAAAAAGGCAGTAGATCACGGGATTTTCGGTTACAGCCGGGCAGATGAGTCGTACTTTGATGCGGTGGCAGCGTGGTATCAGAAACGCCATCATCTGACTCTGCAGCCGGAGTGGATGACCTGCACGCCAGGTATCGTGTTTGCACTCTCGATCGCAGTGCGGGCTTTTACCCAGGAGGGCGATGCGGTGTTGATCCAGCCGCCGGTCTACCATCCATTCAGCCGGGCGATCCTCCGCAATAAGCGGACGCTGGTGGAGAATCCGCTGGTTTTAAAAGATGGACATTATGAGATGGATCTGGAAGAGTTGGAGCAGAAGGTGCTGGATGAGCATGTCAAACTGATGATTTTATGCAATCCGCACAATCCGGTTGGCCGTGTCTGGACGAGGGAAGAGCTGACCGCACTGGCTGACATCTGCCTGCGTCACCATGTATACGTGATCAGCGACGAGATCCATGGCGATTTTGTATGGCAGGGGCATGAGCAGACTCCGTATGCGTCGATTTCAGAGGAAGCATGCCTTCATTCGATGATGTGTACAGCGCCGAGCAAGACCTTCAATCTGGCTGGCATGGCGACATCAAACCTCTTTATCCCGGATCCGGAGATGCGGCGTAAATTCCGGTCGGAGCTGCTGGATGTTGGTCAGGAAAATATGAACCGTCTGGGATTGTTCGCCTGCCGTGCAGCGTATGAAGGCGGCGGGGAATGGCTGGATCAGCTTATCGGCTATCTGGCTGGCAATCTGGCACTGGTGCGCGATTTCTGTAAAAACCGTGTGCCGCAGATTCAACTGGTAGAACCGGAGGGAACGTATCTGGCATGGCTGGATTGCCGTGAACTGGGGATGACGGATGATGAATTGATGGCATTCTTCTCGGATGAAGCGAAGGTATGGCTGGATCCGGGCACGCATTCAGGTGAACAGGGATCTGGATTTATGCGCTTTAATCTGGGCAGTTCGCGCAGTGTGATTGCACAGGCGCTCGATCAGATCGAGGCGGCATGGAAAAAACGGAACGCATAATGAAAAATAGCAGAACCGTAAAAATAAAACGTTCGGAGGGATTGCATGGAATTTGAAGAAGTGGAGAATATTGGACAGCGGATCAAGGAGATTCGCAAGAGTAAATCTATCACGATCCAGAAGCTGTCCCAGTTTACCGATCTGTCAGTGGGATATCTGAGCAATCTGGAGCGGAACCAAGCAAGCCCGACGCTGAACAATCTGCAGCGCATCTGCGTGGCGCTTGGTATTTCGATCCGGGATCTGCTCAGTCCTTCCGGCGAGGAGAGAACCCTGATCCGCCAGGAGGAGCAGCAGTTATATGAATATGATGAGTACAAGCTTCAAATCCGCCGTCTGGATTTTGGAAAGAAACGCGGTATTTATGAGTTTTCAACCTATGATCCAGAGACAAAAGATACACCGCCGTCCTGGGGGCTGCATCCATACGCGGAGGTCGGAGTCATTCTGGAAGGCAAGATGGAGGTCAATCTGGATGGAACGGTTTATCTCTTAGGACCGGGCGATTCGATCTATATCAAGCCGAATCTCTATCACACGATGCGGAATGCGGGCGATACTCCCTGCCGCTCCTTCTGGCATCTGCAGATTATGGATGATTCTGTATAATTGACGGGATGAATTGATCTTGAAATTTGGACAATTCACTCGTATAATAAAGGCTGTACGTTGGGCTATACAGAATATTGCAAAAGTCCATGGCCGGAGACAAATTTGCGTGGATTTTTGTCTGGTAACTGTGAAACTGCAGAAACAGCTGCCAGAGAAGTACATCGGGAAAAGGGAGGATAGAGCTGCATGGCCAAAAACAAGAAAATTGTACGCTACAGAAAGCCATTGAATATCAATGTAGGCATGATCATTTTTGCCATGATTTTCGTCTATCTTTCTTTCAGTGTCTATACATATCTCAGGCGGGATCACGTCCAGTTTTATGAGGTCGTCGAGGGAAGTATTGTAAATAATAAAGAATACAACGGAATCCTGTTTCGGGATGAGACAGTGGAAAATGCACCGCAGACCGGGTACGTCAACTATTATGTGCGCGAGGGAAAGCGGGCAGGCGCTGGGGCGCGCGTCTATTCGCTAGATGAGACCGGCGAGCTGGGGAAATTTTTGGAAGAAAATCAGTCCTCTGGGGTGTCCCTGTCAGCAGAAAATCTGGCTGATTTGAAGAAACAACTCAGTTCGTTCTGTTTATCCTACAACGATCAGCACTTTGAAAGCGTTTACGACGCCAAATATTCTTTGCAGGCTTCGGTTGCAGAGTATATGAATTTCAATGCGCTGGGCGATATGGATGCACAGCTTCAGGCACAGGGTATCAATTACAAACAGATATCGGCGCCCCAGCCGGGTATTATTTCCTATGTGACCGATTCTTTTGAGGGAGTCGCGCCGGAGGAGGTGACGGCGGATTCGTTTGACCGGAGTCAATATACGCGGCAGGTGGGACGAGCTGGGGAACTGATCGAGGCGGGCACGCCGGTGTACAAGATCATCACATCGGAGAACTGGAGTATCGTGTTTCAGATGGATGACAAGGATAAAGAGCAGTTTGCCGATCAAGATACACTGGCGATCGAGCCGTTGGGAAGTGATATGAAATTCCGGGGAAATTATTCGATGTTTACCGGTTCCGATGGCAATCTGTATGGACGCCTGGATCTGGACCGTTACATGATCCAGTTTGAATCCGAGCGTTTTATGACCTTTGAGATCTCCAGCGAGGAAACGCAGGGACTTAAAATTCCGGTATCATCGGTGATGGAGAAGGAATTTTATACCATTCCAGTTGACTATATGACAACGGGCGGCAACGCTACTGAAGATGAGGCTGGTTTCAATAAAGAAGTTTACGGCGAAGGCGGAAAGGCGTCGATTGAATTTGTCACGCCAGAGATTTACAGCTCGACCGATGAGTATTATTATGTCGAGAAGAGCGACGATGGGCTGTTAAAGAGCGGCGATTATCTGGTGAAGCCGGATTCAAACGAGCGCTTCCAGGTAGGACCGACGGCAAAGCTGACAGGTGCTTACAATATTAATAAGGGATACGCGGTGTTCAAGCAGGTGAAAGAACTTGCAAATAGCGGTGAATATTACATTGTAGAAAAAGGAACCAAATATGGATTATCGGTTTATGACCATATCGTGTTGGATGCCAGCACCGTATCGGATGGCCAGATCGTATATCAGTAATGATATTTCCAAAATATAGAGATAAGGAAGGTGTATCACATATGGTTCAGGAACAGTTAGAAGAAGTACGTCAGAATATACGGAACGCCTGCGAGCGGAGCGGACGGAAGGTGGAGGATGTCACGCTGATCGCGGTCAGTAAGACAAAGCCGGTGCCGATGCTTCAAGAGGCATATGATGCCGGCGCCAGAGATTTCGGCGAAAACAAGGTGCAGGAGATTCTGGAGAAGGAACCGCAGCTGCCGTCTGATATCCGTTGGCATATGATTGGACATTTACAGAAAAATAAAGTCCGTCAGGTAATTGACAAGGCAGTTCTGATTCACTCCGTCGATACGGTGGGACTGGCAGAGCAGATCGAAAAAGAAGCGGTCAAACGTGATCTGGACGTTTCTATTCTTCTGGAGGTCAATGTCGCCGGAGAAGAGTCCAAATTTGGTTTTGCCCCGGAAGAAGTCGAGGAAGCGGCACGCGAAATTGCAAAGTACCCGCATGTCCACATACAGGGACTTATGACGATTGCACCATTTGTAGAGAATTCGGAAGAAAATCGTGGTGTTTTTAAAAAATTATATGAATTATATGTTGACATGAAACGGAAAAACATTGATAATGTTACTATGAATGTCCTTTCGATGGGAATGACCGGAGACTATCAGACAGCGATTGAAGAAGGTGCAACTATGGTAAGAGTCGGTACGGGCATTTTTGGAACCAGGGCAAAGATAGGAGAGAAATAGGGTTATGAGTATTCTGAACAAATTAATGGATACAATGCGTCTCACAGAGAATGATGACGATTACTTTGATGAGGAAGATTACGAAGAAGAAAAACCGGTGATTAAGAAGCGTTCTTTCGGCAAGAGGGACGAAGAGATGGATGATTACCGCCACGAGGAGGAATCTAAGCCGCGTTTTCTGCCACGTTCCTCTAACAATAAGGTAGTGCAGATGCGCCGCAGCATGGAAGTATCTCTGATCAAACCTACTTCCATGGAGGATACGAGAGAGATTTGCGATTACCTGCTGGCTGGAAAAGCTGTTGTTTTAAATATGGAAGGAATCCACATGGAGGTTGCACAGCGTATCATTGATTTTACCTGTGGCGCGACCTATTCGATGGATGGAAATCTCCAGAAGATTTCCAATTACATTTTTATTGCGACACCGTCATCGGTTGAGCTGTCCGGCGACTTTCCCGAACTCTTAGCAGACGGTTCCATGAATGTTTCCGGGATGAATCTCCACTTCTGATACTGATATACTCCCAGGTTCGCTATATATCTGAACCTGGGAGTATTTATTATACAATCGGAAATTTGTGTGATTTCTGATTGTATACAGGCTCTCTGGGCAGGAGCATACTTTATATAAGCACTTTCGAACAGGAGTAGAAACACGCGATGCTGCAGGAAAAAGAAGAACAGCTTTTAAAAAAGAGAATGATAGAACTGGCCGGACTCTGTTATCAGCGCGATATACAGACAAGTACCGGCTTTTTGTCGTTAAATGAACAGGCGATCTTTCACTCGATCGAGAAGACGCTGCCGCCGGTGCGGACTTGCCTGACGGGTGGCTTTGAGGGCGCAGAGCGCAAACTTCTTTGTTTTCTGGCTTCGTATGATGATGAGGAGTTTGGACTTCCGATTGCCGTGTTGGAGGTCATTCCGGCAAACCTGCGTTACAGTGAGGCGCTGACGCACCGGGATTATCTCGGGGCGCTCATGAACCTGGGGATTGAGCGCAGCTGCATTGGGGATATTCTGATGAAGGAAAATGGCTGCTGCGTCTTCTGCCAGGAAAAGATGGCGGATTATCTCTGCCAGGAACTCACGATGGTGCGCCACACCTCCGTGATCTGCCGCAAGGCGGACGCGACGGAGCCGATCACACCGAAGATGGAGCGCGTGAGTGGAAGCGTTGCATCACCGCGTCTTGACAGTGTGATCGCGATGGTATTTTCATCCTCCCGCACGAAGATACTGCCGCTCATTGAGGGCGAAAAGGTATTTATTGACGGGAAACAGGTGACTTCCCCGGCGGTGCAGCTTAAAGAGGGCGAGATTGTATCTGTGCGCGGCATGGGAAAATTCCGCTTTGCCGGGAGCGGGGGATTGTCGAAAAAGGGACGTCTGTATGTTTATGCGGATAAATATGTGTAAAAAAGAAAGGACTGAAAACAAATGACAGAAGTAAAGAATGAGAAAATGAATCGCGTAACCGTTCACCTGGACGAGAAGGCGATCTATGATATTGTGATGACCGAAGATTTTTCGGCACTTCCGGGTGAAATCGAAAAACTCTCCATTTCAAACCGCCGTCTCTGCATCGTGACGGATTCGAATGTAGAAAAATTATATCTGAATGAGGTAAAAGAACTCCTGGCGCCGTGCTGCAAGACGGTAATTTCGTTCGTATTTCCGGCGGGAGAGGAGCACAAAAACCTCGACACCGTCCGGGATTTATATGAGACCCTGATTTTGAACCATTTTGACCGCAACGATATGCTGGCAGCACTCGGCGGCGGAGTTGTGGGCGATCTCTGCGGATTCGCGGCGGCGACCTATCTGCGCGGCGTTGCCTTCATGCAGATTCCGACGACGCTTCTTTCCCAGGTGGACAGCAGCATTGGCGGCAAGACGGGCGTTGATTTTGACGCGTACAAAAATATGGTTGGCGCGTTTCATATGCCGAAGCTGGTATTTACCAATATCAATACGCTTCAGACGCTTCCGGACAACCAGTTTTCCGCTGGTATGGGAGAGGTTATCAAACATGGTCTGATCAAGGATGCGGCATATTATGAGTGGCTGCTTGAAAATGCGGCAGATATCTGGGCGAGAAAACCGGAGGCACTCCGCAAGACAGTGACCTGGAGCAATGAGATCAAGCGTGCTGTGGTAGAGAAGGATCCGACCGAAAAAGGCGACCGTATGCTTTTAAACTTTGGTCATACGCTGGGACACGCGATCGAGAAGCTGAAAAACTTTGAACTTCTGCACGGTGAATGCGTGGCACTCGGCGCGCTGGCAGCGATGAAACTGTCGGAAAACCGCGGCATGATCAAACCGGAGGAAACAAACCGCTTCAAAGAAGCACTGGGAGAATTCCATATCGGTACGCAGGTATCCGGGCTTGAGAAAGATGCGATTGTGGCAGCGTCCAAGAACGACAAGAAGATGGATTCCGGCATCATCAAATTTATTCTTATTCATTCCATCGGCGATGCCTACGTGGATCGCACGGTAACCGAGGACGAGATGAAACAGGCACTCGATCAGGTGCTGGTATAATAGCAGGAAAGGAATCAGGTGCATGAACACGAAATTACGACAGTTCTTTATCTTTTTTATCGGGTTGGGAGTCAGCATCGGACTGGATCAGTTTACAAAACATCTGGCAGTTGTCCATCTGAAAGGGCAGAAGCCATTTGTGCTCATTAAAGGTGTGTTTGAATTTTATTATTCTGAAAACCGTGGCGCTGCTTTTGGAATGCTGCAGGGACGGCAGGGATTCTTCTTCCTGATTGCAGCGGCAGTCATTCTGGCGGTGTTGTGGGCGGTTTACCGGATGCCGGCAGGGAAACGGTATCTGCCGCTGATGTGCAGCTTGTTTCTGCTCGTATCAGGCGCAGTTGGCAATATGATCGACCGTCTGACACAGAAATATGTGGTGGATTTCCTGTATTTTAAGCTGATTGATTTCCCGATTTTTAATGTGGCAGACTGCTATGTGGTGATCGCGACTTTCTCGCTGATCCTTCTGTTTTTCTTCTTCTATTCGGATGAGGAACTGGAATTTCTTTCTTTTAAAGGTGCGAAAAAGGAGTCGGGGCGATGATGCAGGAATATCTGGTTCCAGAAGAGGCGGCTGGAACCCGCATCGATAAATTTCTGGCGGACGCCTGCCCGGATCTGTCCCGTTCCTTTTTGCAGAAACTTCTGAAAGAGAGCAGCGTGACAGCAGACGGAAAAGCGGTTAAAAGCAGTTTCAAGGTAAATGGCGGGGAAACTATCGCCTTTGAAGTTCCAAAACCGCAGGAGGCGGCGATCGAGGCGGAAAATATCCCGTTGGACATTTTGTATGAAGATTCGGATGTGATTTTAGTCAATAAGCCGAAGGGGATGGTTGTCCATCCGGCGGCAGGGCATTATACGGGGACTCTGGTCAATGCGCTGATGTACCATTGCAGGGATCAGCTCTCCGGCATCAACGGAGTCATGCGCCCTGGGATCGTCCACCGGATCGATATGAACACGACCGGCGTGCTGGTGGTGTGCAAGAATGATTTCGCCCACAATTCTCTCGCAGAACAGCTCAAGGTGCATTCGATCACCCGCGTGTATTATGCCATCGTATTTGGCAATCTGCGCGAGGATGAGGGTACTGTCCATGCACCGATCGGGCGTCATCCGACGGATCGCAAGAAAATGAGCATCCACTCCAAACAGGGGCGCGATGCGATCACGCATTACCGCGTACTGGAACGCTTCGGGGCATATACATTTATCGAGTGCCGCCTGGAGACGGGACGCACACACCAGATCCGCGTCCATATGGCAAGCATCGGTCATCCGCTTCTGGGCGATGAGGTGTACGGTCCGGCGCGGCAGCCATTTTCACTGGAAGGGCAGACCCTGCATGCGGGAGTCTTAGGCTTTATCCATCCGCGGACCGGGGAATATGTGGAGTTTTCTGCGCCGCTGCCAGCGTATTTTGAAGAACTGCTGGAGAAGCTGCGGAAAAAAGCTGGAAAGTAAAAGTAACGTGAATAGTAAGATCGTTCTGATTCGTATACACATTTTTTTCAGATAGTTTATTTCTGTGTCGCTAATAAATACCTTTTATTCCGAAAAAATGATGACTTTTCAGATAGCTTGTGTTATAATAAAGGCAGAACTTGAAAGGAGTTGAGGGAGACATGAAAAAAAATTTAGTAATTACAATCGGTCGCGAATGCGGCAGCTCCGGAAGAGCGATTGGACGAAAACTGGCGGAATCATTGGGAATCAAGTGCTATGATAAAGAGCTTCTTGCACTGGCAGCGAAGAACAGCGGTCTCTGTGAAGAGCTTTTTAAGACGCATGATGAGAAACCAACCAACAGCTTCTTATATTCACTGGTAATGGACACCTATTCGATGGGTTATAATACATCGGCTTATATGGATATGCCGATCAACCACAAGATTTTCCTGGCACAGTTTGACACGATCAAGAAACTGGCAGATGAAGAATCCTGTGTCATTGTAGGACGGTGTGCGGACTATGCGCTGGCAGATTATCCGAACGTAGTGTCTGTTTTCATCTGTGCAGATGAGGAAGTGAAGATTCAGGAATTGATGAAACGTCACAATATTACCCGCGATAAGGCAAAAGATGTGATGATCAAGACCGATAAGCAGCGTTCTGGTTATTATAACTATTATTCCAGCAAACGCTGGGGCAGCTCCAAGAGCTATAACCTCTGCATCAACAGCAGTGTCGTAGGCATCGACGGTGCCGTAGAAATTATTAAGGAATTCGCCAAAAAGAAACAAGAATTTCTTAAGATAAACGAGAACGCATAAAAGTATAATTAAAACCGGTGTGTTTGAATATCTGGTGAAGAATCAGAAAGGACGCACCGGTTTTTTGCGCCTGGATGCTTTGAAGATGAGATTGCGTTGGGGTATAAAAACAAAATAGTTACTTAAGATTTTGAATGTAGATACATGAAGAAAATGATGATGAAAGAAAGACATTCTTATATAATCCGAACGGCGCTCATGGCGGCATCGGGTATTTTATTGTGCGGGATTGCCGAAGCAGTGCGCCCGGAGGTGGATTTATCAGTCGGTGTGCCTGCTGATAAAGTTGTGATTGCAGATGGGATTTTAGACCAGGAGACACAAAATGATACAGACGAATCCTTCTGCGACCGTCTGATGAAGAAAATGGTACACCCGATTCACATGGCATCCCGATTTTTAAATGGTCTGGGAGCAGACTCGGAAGAATATATTCCGTCGGAAACGGAGTATAACCTGATGGCGCTCCGGACGGAAGAGAGCGCTGTTGATCTGTCTGATCCATTGGCGGCATTTGAGTCTCTTCCATGGTATAAACTTGCAAAACGATTCCGGAGTATGGGGACAGAAGATACCTGGGGCGCGAAGATGTACGAAGCGCTTGGAACACGGGATGCACAGTGGATATCGGAGATTTACGGGTGGATCCAGACGACACCGCTTACGGCTTCACAGAAAATGGGGCTGCTAGCTGCACAGGTACTCGGCAGCTATGATCCCTCCAATCCAGAGCATAACGCACAGGACCCGGCGAGCTGGGTAGTTCCAAATTGGAAAAATATCCGTTTCCAGATATGTGACGGAGACGGAAAGCCGACGTCCCTCGTATCCAATGCGACCGATATTTTGTCTATGGCAAATGTATATACATATAGCCTGGACTGGAAAAATACAGACCTGTTCAATACCTATATCAATCAGCTCTGGACCAGTTCCCACCAGTACCACGTGAGCATTAGCAATGTGTATTACTGTGAGGGCTGTACAGAACTGCCGGACGAGCCGGCGACAGAGGGAACAGCAGATGACGATGTGGAGAGCGGCAGTGCAGCAGGAGAGGCATCCTCGGAGGCTTTAGATGCCCAGGGCGCAGGAGACAGTCAGACAGCGGCAGAAGAGCCGTTAACGGAGAGCGAGGCGGCATCCACAGCAAATAATTATGTCAAACCGGCACAGGGACCGGGGGCTTCCACACAGGAGCAGGCAGCCGAATCAAAAGCGGCAGCGTCCCCGTCAGAGGCGACGTTCAGTGCGGAGAGCGCTGCGGCAGTTACATTAAATGAAAACGGAAAATATTGCCCGGGACATGTTGATCTGACCATTACCGTTAAGACAACCGGTCTGAAAGAGAAGCATAATCTGTTTGCACTCGATGGAACGGGAAATCAGGCTGTCGGGAACTGGCAGGGTTGGACGGAAGAAAAACAGACAGCCGCCCAGACACTCGCTGCTCAGGATTGGCAGGGAATGTACGGGATTGCCAGTTCAGAGTTTGCACTCGGGAATCCGCTGACACCGGCAGAAATTGCGTCTTACCTGGATTTACTTCCAGAGGATTTATCACCGGAGCGGCGTGCCGTTATCACATGCGCGCTCAATTCCGTTGGCAAGATTCCATATTATTATGGAGGAAAACCGAGTACAGCAGGACTTTCCGGCAATCATTTTGCCAGCGTGACAAGCCCGGATTACAAGGGACGGATTTTGTCAGGGCTTGACTGTTCTGGATGGGTCAACTGGGTATACTGGACCGCGCTTGGCAATAGAATGGGTGCCGCCAGCACCTACGAGATTGTGCGGACAGGACGGGCGATCAACAGCGCAGAGCTTCAGCCGGGCGACTTGCTTGTCCAGCTTGGCGGTGATTCGCACGTTGTAATGTTTTTAGGCTGGAACGCAGACGGAACCATACTGGGCGTACATGAATCCGGCAGTGCAAGCAATGTAACGGTCGGAAAGGTCCATACGGTCTGGCCGTATTACCGGGCGTTTTTGGATTAAGAGTTGGATGGATGTTACCTTTGTTTTTTTGCTGGTAAATGGCAAAGGCGGCATCCATCCATTTTGTGTTTAGGTTTGTTTTTATGCTGAAATACGATATTGAATAATTCATAAAATGATTTATTTACAAATAAAGGGAAACATGGTATGATAGGGAGATGGACAAAACTATTCGTGAAAGCCTACTTTATCGAATAGTTTGAAATATAAATATGTGTATGCACTTAATCTATTTGCTAAACTATTCATTCGTTATATTTGAAAGGATGTTCTCATGAAACTTCAACGTCTTCTAAGTTTAACCCGCCAGGCGGTTGATGACTATCGTCTGATTCAATCCGGCGATAAAATAGCTATCGGTATTTCTGGCGGTAAAGACAGCCTGACACTTTTATATGCTTTACAGGGGCTTCGCCGGTTTTACCCGGAACCATTTGAACTTTGTGCTATTACAGTTGATCTGGGCTTTCAGGCACTTTCTCCGGAGGTTTCGAACCGGTTGTCGCCGACGCTTTCATCGGATGCGGCTGCATTTGATTTAAAACCGGTTCAGGAGCTTTGTGATGAATTAAACGTGCCCTACACGGTCGTCCCGACGGAAATCGGCAAGATTCTCTTTGAAACCCGTCAGGAATCCAATCCATGTGCGCTCTGTGCCAAGATGCGAAAAGGCGCTTTAAATGAAGCGGCACTGAAACTTGGCTGTAATAAAATCGCCTATGCACATCACCGCGACGATCTGATCGAAACCATGCTTTTATCCTTAATATATGAGGGGCGTTTCTATTCCTTCTCGCCGAAAACCCATTTGGACAAAACGGGATTGACGCTGATCCGCCCGCTGATGTATGTCCAGGAAGCCGATGTGATCGGATTTAAAAACAAATATCATCTTCCTGTCTGTAAAAATCCATGTCCCGTAGATGGAAAAACAAAACGCGAGTATGTGAAACAATTAACAAGGAAACTCAACCATGATTCACCGGGGGTAAAGGATCGCTTTTTCCATGCGATTATTGATGGAAACAATCCCGGATGGCCGGAACGGACCGATCGACACCTGAAAAATTTGATACATTCGGACCTTTCATCATCACCAAAGGAGGAATTGTGATATGGCTGCACTCTCCTACCACGAACAGGAAGACATCGAAAACACAAAACGAATCCGAGGCATTCTGAAAGAGCTGCCACCGTTCTGTACCGATTTCTTCCGCGGCATTGAACCTCGTACATCAGCGCGCACCCGGCTTGCGTATGCCTATGATTTAAAGACATTTTTTGATTTCCTGAAACAAGCAAATCCAGAGCTTAAATCAAAGAAGCTGCGCGATTTGCCGCTCTCTCTTCTGGATGAAATCAAATTGATGGATCTGGAAGAATATATGGAGTATCTGAAATGTTATTCGACCGAAAAACGTGAGGATCTGATGAATACAGAGCGGGGTATCATGCGGAAAGTATCGACGGTCAAAAGCTTTTACAACTATTTTTACCGGACCGAGCGGATTCAGAATAATCCCGCTTCTCTTCTGCAGCTTCCCAAGATTCATGAAAAAGAAATTATACGCCTCGATGTTGACGAGGTGGCGCGTTTCCTGGATGAGGTTGAGGATGGCGAATGTCTGACCGAAAAACAGAAAGCCTACCATGCAAAGACCAAGCTGCGAGATCTGGCGATGATGACGCTTCTGCTTGGTACGGGGCTTCGTGTATCAGAATGTGTCGGACTGAATATCAACGATGTTGATTTCCGAAACGGTGGTCTTAGGATTCATCGAAAAGGCGGAAAGGAAGTCATCGTATATTTTGGTGCCGAGGTAGAATATGCGCTTCAGGACTATCTCAGCGAGCGTGAACATATTGTCCCAGAGGAAGGCAGCGAAGAAGCACTCTTCCTCTCCATGCAGCGTAAGCGCATTAACGTACGCAGCGTGGAAAAAATGGTCAAAAAATACGCACAGCTCGTCACACCGCTAAAAAAGATCACGCCACATAAACTCCGCAGCACCTACGGCACGAATCTGTACCGTGAAACCGGCGATATTTACCTCGTCGCAGATGTTTTGGGACACAGTGATGTCAATACGACGAAGAAGCATTATGCGGCGCTGGAGGATGAACGGCGGCGAAGCGCAAGGAATAAGGTGCAGCTGAGAGAAATAGAGTAAAGGGCAAAAAGGCAAAAAGTAAAAAAAATTTTTAGGTAAAAAAGGCTAATTTCGTACTTTATTTCCGTGTAAAGTGAAAATAGTATTTTGCTAAAATAAAGTTTAAAATTCATATTTGCCAAGTAAAAACCGATGACCTCGACTGCTTATAGTCTATGCCATCGGTTTTCCTAGTTCAAGCACTCTCACTCTGCTTCATCTGTGTCTCAATAACTTCGTCTAAGTTGGCTGCTGTAGTTTGTTCACTCATAGCCTTCTGCCTCTAATAATAAACACTGCAAAGGTTTAAAATATCCTGCAACAGATCATACTCCATCTTTGCCTTATCATTCATTTGATAATTTATCAGAGCCTTTTGCGAGTACATCGCATCTACGCTTTGCGTTTTCGTTGAAAATTCCATCAAAGTATCCGGGCCAATGCCCAAACTGGTAAAAATTTTATTCAAATGCTTATCGAATGAGCTTTTACTATCTATCTCGCCATTTAAAATTTTATCTAAAGTAGGTCGAGAAATTTCTGCCTTTTTGCAGAACGATACCTTAGAGAATCCATTGCCACTGATGTAGTCCTTTAATTTTATTCCTGTCAGTTTTCTCATTTCAAAAAGTTCATCAAAACGCACTCTCTATCTCTCCCAGTAACAAATTGTCAATAGTTTTTTAATCACTTTTCTTAAAAAGGCAAAAAATAGAACGTATAGTAAACGCTATGGTGCGTTGACAACGTATAGATTATTTCCATACGCTCTATCTCTCATTTCGTAAACGTTCCATAGCAAGTACCTTGCCAGCCCAAAGTGCTGCAACATGGTTTTGCAAGCAATAATCCGCAACGTTCGCTCCTCCAGTATTCACCTGTAATCTCCATACCGCCATCTTCTCATCTCCCCGCTTTCTTCTTTAGTGCTTATCCACCTTCCGCTTCGGGAACCATCCTTTTGCCACTCTTTTTTCCTGTTCTTTCAGTTCCTTAATGCTCCAAAAGCAACTGACGCCCAAAACACCCAGGGAAACCGACCAAAGTATTTCCTGCATTCTTACGGATAGAATCATACACAAAATGCCCACCAGCAAAAATACCGGCCAACAGCGGCTTCCAAAGTAATACTCCGCATATATAACAATAGGATGGAACAATTCAATCAGAAAAAAGGTAAGCACACCAATCAATATCCCACTAAAATTCATCATAACTCCTTGTCCTTTTCCTTATACAAACAGCACATTATCGCAGACCGGCGCAACTTACCTTCTGCGTGCAACAGTCGCCCTCAACAGCATATCCAATATGCGCAAAGAAGAAGTATTGCAATATAGAACTACAACCTTCCTCTTCCATATTTTTTAAATATCTGACACATTTTTACGGATTGCATTTTTTACACGGATCATAACCTGCAGCAATCAGCGCATCCCTACTCTCTGATGAGGATTTTTTATTACTCTCCTTCATCTGTTTGACCGATGAACAGGACGGCCGATGAAATTTCTTTGTATTGGTATTGAGGATATAGGATTCCGTGCTGGTCTGCCGAGAAGCTGCCTGCGTAACAGCCTGTGTGGCCTGCTCTGTTTCTGCCGTCTTGTTTGTTCCAGAAGCCGAGCTGTCCCCCGTCGCATAATTGATGTTAAAGGTCACTTTACCCATTTTGAGGGATGTAAAGTGACCTTCTCTTAGTCAAATATAATGCCGTTCCTTTCTTCGCAAACCTTTACAGAAAGTACAAGCATCCATGTTTCGTTTTTGATAAAGAATCCGTTGCTTTGGTGAGCACTTATAATCGTGTGCACACACTGGGCATGTCCAACAAACAGGTGTTATGCAATTATCCAAAATCTGATCAGGATCACATAACAAATAGTTATCCAAATGGTTCCACTCATTCATTAAATCCGGATGCAATACGGCAAAGGAATTAACACCCGGAAGAACTTCTTTCATTGAACAATACACACAATCCACGTTTCCCGTTGCCATATCTCGAATAGAACTTATATATTCGCCACCACAATCAGGGCATTTCCAGAGTGCTCGGTAACATGAATTATTTAAATAATGTGACATTGGTTCTTCATTATTAGAAGACCATCGCGACATTAATTCTGGATTCGTTAACTTGAATTGACATAAACTTTTTCTTAAAATCACCTCCTCGTCTACTTCCTTTCACACTATCACCTCCAGAATCACACGCGCTCAAATGACAGATATCTCGTTCCCTGAAACGTAAGTTTCCCAATGTCGCCTTCCGCCAGCATTCCATATTCTCTGCCAGAAACCGACAGTTCCATCCGGTCACCGCTCTCTACCTGAAACGTGACATAGTAGCTGGTACTTGAAGTCGAATGGTAGCCATGAGTTCCAGACAGGTCACCCGCATTTGCATGGCTATGATGTGTGATATTTTCACGCTTTGCGACGATGGTTGCACTCACCGACAAACGCGGTGACTGATTGTTTTTATGCCATGTTCCGATTCCTGTCACAAACTGGAAGATGATCATGCCAAAAACCATTACGAAGATAATCGGAAACATAAACTCAAACAGCATAAACATATAGCTCACCTCTTCTTCATCTTTCGTCCAATGATTACTCTGAGCACAAAACATACGACAATCACGAAAAGCGAGGCAGCGATATACAGTAATGCTTCTGTATACCACGGTGCAGAATACGATTCGTATAGTTTCGGAAAGCGCTTATACCCATAGAAATCCATACCCGTTTTAATCACAATTATGTAGAAACTCGCATAGATAATATATTTTAATAAATCGTATAGTCCATCGTCTCCGCGATATTCTGTTTTAACCTTTTAGCATCGGCAAACTGAAATTTTCAAATTAGTCTTTGCAAATAACCTTTGAATCTTCACCATCAATTACAATTCCCTGACGGTTGTTAATTGGGCATAGATTCAAATCCGAAAACTCAGTCATTATTTTCTCGGTAACTTTCTTAAATGGTGCTGTAAGATAATGCGGAAGAACATAGAAATCAATCAAATCAATCCCTGCATCATCTTCTTGTGAGTAGTCCTCCGGCTTTTCATCCATTTGCTCGATATATTGGATGCTTGGAGCGCATATAATTGCGCCTGCCGACTCGCCGATCATCAATTTTCCATTTGCCAATTCCTTTTTCAGCAGTCCATCAGTTCCCGTTTTACGGAGCTGGTCCATAAGAAAGAAAGAATTTCCGCCGGTAAAATATATCACATCTGCTTCTTCAAAAACAGACTGTATCGTTGAATAAGCCTCCGTTGAAATATCAATTTCAGTTACGATTGCTCCCAACTTTTTGAATAATTTTCGAGCCGAGCCGACATAACCGGTGTAGCCTTCACGCAGTGAAGCTGTTGGAATAAATGCGACTTTCTTATTTTCAATTTCTTCCTTTATCAGACTTCCTACACTTGAAAAGTGCGAACATAAAAATAGTTTCATCAATATTCTCCTTTATAAATCCCGACTTGTTACTCACATTATATCATATTTTTTCTTCAGTTACATCCACCAAATTTTAGTACACTGCCATTCGGCTTGCTTCTGTAACCGGCATCCGTTTAATCTTCTCCTGCATTGTTTCCTTTGTATCTTCATTGATTTCTATACGGATTTCCCTTATGTTTTGATTAAGAATACCCTCTCAATGTATGAAAGGCCGGTTCAATTATATGTGTCTATTTTAATTCTGGAAACAGTTTCTCCAATTCTTCATGAAATGTCCCATTCCTTAATGGTTTGCCGCAGCGTCTCGATGGTCTGCGTTTTCTGCTCATTGATGTTCCGGTTTACAGCCTGCATTTCTTCCTCGGTTGTAGTAGATTCCTGCCAGCCTCTGTTCACGATCATTTTTCTGGATCTTCTGTTGGTTCTGGAAGTCTCCGGCTGCTTTTCCTATAACGGTATGGGTTTCCGTCTGAAACTTCCGTTCCGGATTTTTCTTTGTGGATACAGAAAGCTCTTTTCCATTAATAGAACCGTTTATAACAACATATCTTTCACGCATTTACTCCGATAGTCACTCGGCGATATTTTGTATCTTTCTTTAAATGTTCGGTTAAACGTTCTTTGACTTTCAAATCCACTATCCAGTAGGAATCCGAATCACCAATGCTCAGATTTTACTTGAAACAACAACTTATTCCATCAATGAGATTTCTAAGATGGTCGGGTATGATAACCAGCTTTATTTCAGCCGACTCTTCCACAAGCTAAAAGGATATTCACCTAGAGAATACCAAAAGATAAGAAATAAGTTCTGAAAACCATAATATTATAAGAATCCAATTTATGTGAACTACTCGGTAACTAAGTTACCAGAGCATCTGAAATCTGGCGGGATACCGCCTTTTTTCAGGGTGCGTCCATGACACCACTACTGCTTACCTTTCGGCTATACAGCTACTTTTATTATTTCTGGATTCTTTAGTCCGGTTACGGACAGTTCTTTCTGTTTTCCGGATACGGAAAGATATTTACGCAGGATATTAAATGCTCCTACTGCATC
>NZ_QUDY01000005.1:164333-275912 GCF_003477745.1 Clostridium sp. AF35-15
ATTTACGCAGGATATTAAATGCTCCTACTGCATCCGCATTATTTTTTACTTTTAGGGCATTTCCAGAGCACTCGGTAACATGGATTATTTAAATAATGTGACATAGGACGCAATTTCCTATGAAACAAAAAGAGAGATGCCGTAAAGGTATCTCTCCCAAAATCATTACTTCTGATGACTGATAACCCATTGTAATATAGTCTCAAATCTTATTTTTCCCGCAGCTAAATCAAGACTTCCTCCCGCCGTTTCGATCAATCTAAATTGACATAGTAATAAAATTATATTCCGTTCATTTTCTTTCTTTCCAGTTTACCCCAGTTCAGTTTGTTCTTCTTGTATCCCACAAATGCAGTCACACGGACAAATGCCAGATAAAAGCGGAGAAAAGTTGTTTCAAAAAAACAAGCAGTAATAGCAAGGATCAGTTCTCGAAAAGAAAGCCTCTGGTCAATGGTATAGATTCTTGAAAAATATGCAGTTAATGTGAGTAAAATACCATACAGGGCATAGCAGGCAAGAAATACCAGCATAAATTTCACATTCAGCATATCCATCATCACAGATAAAACCATTGTAAGTATACCAAAAAATTCAATAAATGGTGACAATAATTCGTAAAACAGAAAATAAATATAGGATAAAAGTCCTACAGCTCCGTACCGTGGGTTTGCCAGCATTTTACGGTGTCCCCACATACACTGGAACAATCCTCTCTGCCATCTTTTCCGCTGCTTGCCCAATTCACTTAATTTTTCCGGTGTTTGCGACCAGCAGATGGCATCCTGTGCAAAATCAATCTTATATGGCTTACGATTCATGCGGCTGAATTCATGAAGTCTGACTACCAGTTCCATATCCTCGCCCATTGTACTGCTGTCATATCCGCCTACGGCAATCACTGTTTTTTTCTCAAATAATCCAAAAGCTCCGGATATGATCATGTTTGCATTGATTTTATCCAACAGGATACGTGCTGCCAGAAAAGAACGGTCATATTCCAGGGATTGCATTCTTGCTATTATATTTCTAGGTAGCCTATATTTTATCACATGACCTTTTTTTATGACAACACCATTGGCTGGACGGACACTTCCACCAACGGCTATTACATTTTCGTCCTCCAGAACCGGACGAATGATTTTCTCCAGCGAATCATGCTGTAAAATAGAGTCCGCATCCATGCAGATAAACCAAGGATACCTGGCTGCATTGATTCCGGCATTTAAGCTGTCTGCTTTTCCGCCGTTCTTCTTGCGGATCAAAGTAATGGGTACTTTCTGGTTCGGGCATTCATAAACATCTTCCTCAGGCTGACATTGGATTAGATGACGGATCGGGCGCGCCACTCGCTCCATATGAAATGCATCAATCAGGATCTGAGATGTTTTGTCTTTAGAACCATCATCTATCACTATAATTTCATATAGTTTATAATCCAGGTTGAGAAGTGAAGTAACTGTGTCCTTCACCGTGATCTCCTCGTTATAAGCCGGAACAAGAATGGAAACCGGTATGTAATAGCTTTGCCACAGTTTATTGTGCAGCTGTTCAAGGCGGTATGATTTGTACAGTTCAATTGCTCCTGCTACAACCGACAAAAACAAAAAGCTGGAATATCCAATCAGATATATAATAAAAAACAGATTGACACATTCCAGAAAAAAACGAAATGCATCGGTCATAAACCCGCCCTCCTTTGTGCTTTTGCTGCATCTAACTGGTACTCTAACATTTCTTTTGCATAGCGGTCATTTCCCTGTAAAATATCAGCTAATGCGTCCCTATCTGTATTCAGAACTGCAAGGCTTTTTGCAGCATTATGACGGACATACCAGTTTTTACTGTAAATCTCTTTTTTCAAAATTTCCAGTGTCTGCGGTCCGGGATACATAGCAAGAGAGGAAATACAGGCATTCTGCAATTCCCAGACCCCTTCCTTTTCTTCTTTGGCGTGATGAAGCAAAAAAGAAACACTTCTTTCATCCTGATATCTGCCAAAATAGCGGACACATGCGATCTGAATTTCCATATCCTGGCTTGTTTCCAACATAGACAGCATTTCATCCTTCCAGTTTGACGATGCATATCGAATATAATCCAACAGGTTTACCTGCATCCTTGGATGAAATTCACTCAATTTTTTCCAAAGGAGTGGTATCAGTTCTTCTTTTTTATCGAAGGAAAGAAGTCCATCTGCAAGTATTTTTTTATGCGGAAGCAGCTGCTCATTTGCATTCAGGAATTCCAATGCCTGCATAACTGCGTGTATATCTTCTGAACTGTATAACGCCCGCAAAGCATTCTCTCTGCAATAGAGACTTTTATTTCCAAGCAGTTCAAAAAGAAATGGGAAAACAATTTCCTTGGCCTGGAATTTCGTCATATGAAATATGGCAAATACATAAGCCAAGCAGGCCTTTTCCGTATCCGATTTTCTTTTATAAACCGGTATCAGTTCTTCCATCAGCCGACTTACAGATGCTATTCCCTGCTGGAATTGTTCCGGCATACTGTTTTCAATTTTATATAATGCTTCACTGAACGTCAGAAGTCTACTGGTTGACTGAAGCTCTTTAACCAGCCTTTTTTCCTGCTTTTTATTTTCCGTTATATTATCTAAAAACAACTGTCTGTATTCTTCGCAATATCGTTGTTCCCTCCTTTTCAGAACACAGGAACGATATCTTGAAATTATCTCTGTGAAGCAGTTAAACAGAATAATCCCCACACAGACAATAAAATAAAAAACAATCACAAATTGTGCTATCATTCGTGTTCCTTTCCTGTCCAGTATGTCTTCAGAACCTGGTATGCTTCTTTTAATCTTTCATGGTAAGATACTGTATTTTCCCATCCTTTCAGTTTAAGCCGTCCCATCTCGATAGTATTTCCTTCTCTGCCAAGACCTATAAACATCTCTTTGATCCCCACTGCTTCAATGCCATAATTTCCGTCATAATAATCATCATGAATCTGCATTCGGGACGGATCAGAAAAATTCAGCAGCTGCCATGGGATTCTAATTTCCACATCATCTCCGTTACAGATAAAATCTGCTCTGGAATCATAATCAGATGCAGATGGATTTCCATTACCATAATGCAGCTTTCCACTTTCAAAGGTTCTTAACGGTGTGGCAGCATCCTGATACTGACCAATAACATCCCGTAATACCATGCAGATATTTTCGAATACAGCGCTATCCCGAGCCGGTGGATCAATATAAGAATCTTCTCCTGTAATATCTTCCTCATAATTGGCATGAATGGGATTATACCGATCCTGAACCAACAGACGAGTATTATCTTTTCCATTTAAGATCAGTACAAAATCTGTAGGTCTTTCAAATTCTGCTGTACAATTTTCCATACGGGTACTGCCTGTTTTAGGGGTCGTATCAACCGGAACATACAGCGTGTCATTTTCCAGATCAAAGCCCTTTTTATGGAGATATAAATAAACATCGGAGGCATCATACTTCACACTGATGAAAGAGCCGTCTTCATATTGGATCACCATATCTTTATCCGTCCATTCGGAAGTATCCCCGTCCACGTAACAAACACTTTCTTTTTCCCCACAGTCAAATGCCAGCAAGCCAAAATGCTGGTCATTTGTCTGAGCATCTTCCCAGTAAATATTACGGCTTAAATCTACAGCATACATGGTATTCCAGGTATGCTTGAACCATTCATCCTGCCAGGAGTAGACACAGCCTCCGGAAAGTCCGGCAGCCATAATGTCTTCATAACAATCTACCAGAATCTTTCCCTGTTCTTTTTCAGAATAGTATCCAAGTCCTCTGCTGGTTACCTGATTCTCCTGAATCTCACCTCGTCCTGTGGCTGCACCAAATTCAACAGCCAAAACCGGCATTGTATGATGTTCGTTTAAAAGTCTTAAATATGCCCGATAAGTATTCCTTTTTCCGTCAGGAGTGATACAGTCACTAAAGTCAATCTTTTTATCAGACAAGCTGTTCCATGTTGTGTATTCCATACAGGAAAGGTAATCCTGATCATATGGAGATGCACTGTAGCTGACAAACTGACCGGATATAAATTTATCAGTTGCAGTTATATGTTCTGCGTCGATCCGGGCACATTTTCGGAAATATTCTGCAATCTCTTTAGGATAATCAAAAGGATCTGTTGCATTTCCACTGGAAAAGGAGATCAGACGCTGCTCATCATATCTTGTTGATTCATAGTACAGCATCCTGTCACCTGTTTCTGCAAGCAGGGATTCAAAGGCAGAGGCATCTTTTGAAGCAGTAAGATAGGTTCCTTTATACGGTTCCATATCCGGATATTTCTCATCTGTATATGCAACGGTTGTATCTTCCCATCCATTTCCGATAATATATCCCAGCACCCATTTCGAGATATCGTGTAAATAAAGTCCTGTACTTGTATCTGCATCATTATTGATGATAAGTCGTTTTCCATGGATCACATCTACAGTGACCAGGCAATTATCCAGAAGCTTTCCTGCAAAGGAGTCGGCATATGCATCCACTCGGGAGTTCTGTATATAATCATTTACCCAGATTCCCTGAAGTAAATATAACGGCTCCTCATGTTGGGAATTGTATTCATAGAACGCATTATAAAAAGACGGATTCTGGACAGAATAGACTCTCAGCGTATTTGCTCCTGCTTCCTGGATCAGCTGAAACCAGCGCAGATAGGTTTCTTTGGTGATCGCATAATCGGTAGACCATTCACCTGGAATACCGCTTCCCATGTCAATTCCTCTGACTTCAAATGGTTTCCACTTATCTTTGTCCTTTATAAGTATCTCTTTATTCTCAGTCCGGACAAATGTGTTTACATGATTGTCTCGGCCTGAGTCTACATAAAATCCGCCATAAAACACAGCTATAAATCCAATAAATACAAGCAGAATGATGGCAGATATACTGATAATAAATCGTTTCATATTTTAATCATTAACCTCATTATACTGCTTTACACGGGAGGATGCTGAATACTGACGCAGAGTCTCAATGTTTTCATCCAGCCATTTTCCTCTGTTTCGCAAGTAACCTTTTAACTGTCCTTCAGCGGCAGATCTACTGTCAAGATTTCTCGATACCGGAACCAGAAGTCCCTTTGCCTGCTGTTCCACACTTCCCCATCGTGCATCGTTTCTTGCAAGAGCTGGTGCGATAAAATCAAGGGTTTCATCGATATAACGATAAAGTGAATCCTCACTTAACAGACCTTTTCGCAAGGAATGATATCGCTGGATGATCCGTTCAGTAAAATCCTCATCTTTGATAAGCATTTCAAACCATAATCGGTTGTTCAGGAAAAATCCTGTATAAGGAAGTTCCTCCTCGAAATAGTTATTGCAGGCATTATTAAAATCCCATACACACATACGATACAGATTATCGGTTCCCTTATAAATATAAGTGGAATAGTTTCCGGCATCTGCATTACTGGAAAGCTCATTGATTATAAAGTAATCTACAAAGCTGTCTACATCTATCATAGAAGTGTAGCCATGTTTTTCCCTGTCATAATCATATGAATACAGAGTTTTTTCAAAATTTGAAAAATCCTGTCGGATTTCTTCTGTCAGTCTGGCATCCCTGTTCCTGTTTCCGGGATATTCTATCTGCAGCAGGAAGGGGGTTTTGTAGGTATACGTTGTAAAGCTGTTTAAAGCTTCTTCGCCCGCATGCTGATGATCCAGGCGAAGCAGGTATCCGGAAAATGTGCTGCGCTTGGCATTTACACGAAGTCCCAGCCTGGCGCCATCTTTTCCGCCGGTTATCATTTCAGTCATTACATATAGACCTTCATATTCACCATTAAGAATTACTTCGCAGAATCTTACATTTGGCGCATAAGACATCATTTCTCCGGCAAGATTGTAAAACATATAATTTCGTATGGCTGTTTTATCGAGCCAGGGACCGTATAATACCCATTCATGGTGCGCATCCATTCCCATAATGGAAAGCGGATTGTTTTCCCCTTTTTTATCTACAAGTCTGATGGCATAGCTTGGCTTATCAAACTTTCTTGAGGAATTACCTCTCATTCGTATACGGATTTCAGAAGATACATCTGCCGTTTCATTTGCATGATGGTACTCTTTGCTGTCATTCCCAATTATATCCATCTGAGCAGCAATTGTAGTTTCCCCATCCGTAGCGCGTGTATAAATGCGGTTGTTTCCATCATCCTTAATGGGTCTTCCCGGGATTTCTATCCCATCTGTATCAATTTTGACAATCGGAAGATATGTACACAGACCGCCATCCGCAGGATCCGTACATGGTTCCTGGGGAATTTCCTGTTCATGCTGATGAATTCTCTCCGTTTTTCGGTAGTCCTTATAAGACAATGGCGCAAAAACGGCAATCAGGATAACCGCAAAGCAGCATATAAATCCTATTATTTTATATTTCATATCAGTTATAAATTTCATCGCTTTGAGCTACAATATTAACACTTTCGATTTGTCCAAGGTTATAGAAATCATCTGTTAAAGCCGGATACTGTTTCTGAACTTTCTCCAGTATTTTTCTGGATAATTCATAAATGTACTCAGCATTTTCCTCTGTCGTATTTTTTACCCGAAGAACGACACCAGTCCCAAAATAACGAAAGACCTGGGATTCTATATTTTCACAGCGGCTTCTTTTTGCACGGATGATCAAAAGCATACGGTTATCACTGCGAATCGCTCCCATGATAAGAAAAATAAGAAAAATAGCAGAACTGCCTACTGCAGCAACCAGATAATCTCCAACTCCACAGCATATTCCCACAATAATCGTCCAGAAAATATATACAGTATCTCTGGAATCTTTTATTGCAGTTCGAAAACGCACAATAGATAATGCACCGACCATACCAAGCGACAATGCAATATTGTTTCCTATGACAGTCATAACTGTTCCTGTCATAACCGTCAGAACGATCAGTGTTACTCCAAATTTTTTGCTGTAAATCGTTCCCTTATGTGAAATCACATATGAAATAAAAATAAACAGACCAATGACAGCACTTACCAGAATATGCATTATAATTTGCTGCCAGGTCATATCCCCCTGTTGGGCAAGCAGGTTATAAATCGTCTCTTTCATTTCCTTTCCTCCTAAAACCTGTAGTTACAGCCAACTTGTCTTGCCATACAATATTTGCTCACGGAAAGCTCGCTTTTCTGAACGGGCAGAAGCATATGCTTGATATAGCTTAACAAAAAGCCATTGTATTTTACTTCCAGCACTACAGCAAAAGGCGACATTACACTGTTTAACACCAGATTTCTATCAAACACATTAAAATTCACTTCATTAGCCCGTATTCCGGAATCAAAGGTTATTCGAATAGAGTTTTCTGGCGCGATAAATGCAAATCTGTCATATTCTACAACTGTTTTAGGACGGTATGCCCACATTTCCATAATTGAATAACATTCCTGTCCAAACTCACTGCCACTGTTTAAAAGTACAGAATAATCACCCTCAATGAGAGCCTGCGCTTCCTTTCTGGATAATCTTAATGATCGCTTTCGCTGATATGGTCCCTGCTTCTGCTTCATTTCAAACAGTGCAAAATCCGCATCAGGACATTATACCCGCAAACGAAACTTCCTTCTTAACTCCAGACCATCTTCTTTTTCCTGAAAATCCCGATTTGACAAAGAATCAAAGTACAAAGAACGTACCTGGTAACCATCGGATCCATTATGTAAATCGGTATGAACCACATTTGACAGATAATTCCGGAGTTTTAAAGCTTCTGCCTGATTCAGCAGAAATTTCTTTTCTTCCCGCAGTACATCGCGCACAGTATTATTTCCTCCTGCTTTTGCTTTTTAGTAAATCCAACTCTATAGTATACATCCAAAAAATTTTTCTGTCTAGAATACAACTTCATACTATACAATGACCTCTCAGTTACTATTCAGGGGTTAGCTGGACTTGAGGAAACCGATGGTGTAGACTGATAACAGTCAAAGCCATCGGATAAGCTCATCTGTATTTGTTTTCCATTTTGGGGAACATATCCAAAATACATTCCACTGACATTAACCCTTTTTGCGGATAACTGCTTTTGGAATTCTTGTAACCCACTTTATTCCACTATTTATGAAATTTCCAAAATGGAGCGATTTGAAAATGTACTTTATTCTGTTTCGAAATAAAGTACATTCTGAAATAAAGTGCATTTTGAAATTTTTGTACTTTATGCTATAATCCTTGTATCTAAGCCATTTATTAACCACTAACTATAAAGTACAAAATTTTTTACTTTTGAAAAAGGCTAATTTCGTACTTTATTAAAAAAGCAAAAAAGGCATCGTACAAAAATTTTAAAAGTTGAACACTTGAATTTCTCACAGTTTTCACAGAAAGGAAATGTTTATGATAAAAGGAACCTTATATGGCGTAGGAGTAGGTCCGGGCGATCCGCGGCTCATGACGTATCTGGCAGTTGACACGATTCAGAAGTGCCCGGTGATTGCGGTACCGGCGGATGGAAAGGAAAATGCAGTTTCCTATAAAAT
This sequence comes from Clostridium sp. AF35-15, assembly GCF_003477745.1. NCBI lineage: Bacteria > Bacillati > Bacillota > Clostridia > Eubacteriales > Clostridiaceae > Clostridium > Clostridium sp. AF35-15. The sequence continues at coordinate 172,869 of NZ_QUDY01000005.1, forward strand.
TGCCAGCGGGATCGTGGAAAATCTGGATGAAAAGGAATGCTTAAACCTCACTACTCCGATGACAAAAGATAAAGCTGTTTTAAATGCAGCATACCAGGCTGCCTCGAATCAGATTATAGAGCAGCTGGAACAGGGGAAGGATGTTGCCTGCCTCACGCTCGGAGATCCGACGATTTACAGTACCTATATTTATATCCATCGAATTGTAAAAGCACATGGTTATGCAACTGAAATCATTAATGGCATTCCGTCCTTCTGCGCGGTCAGCGCCAAGCTTCAGGACAGTCTTGTTGACCGCTCAGAACAGCTTCATATTATTCCGTCCACTTATGATATTGAGGCGGCGCTGGAACTTCCAGGTACCAAGGTTCTGATGAAAGCAGCTTCCAAGATGCCGCTTGTCAAGGCGACCCTGAAAGAAAAGCATATGACAGGTATCATGATCGAAAATTGTGGTATGCCAGAGGAGCATATTTATCATAAAATCGATGAAATTCCAGAACGGGCAAGTTATTATTCGATTATTGTCGTGAAGGAAGGGAACCATGATTGAATTAAAGCATCTGACAAAAAAATACGATCATTTTCTGGCGGTCGAGGATCTGAACCTGAAAATTGAGACAGGCGAGTTCTTTGGGCTTTTGGGACCGAATGGTTCCGGAAAAACGACCACCATCGGAATGCTCTCCACTCTCCTGCTTCCGACTTCGGGTGAAATCTGGATCAACGGAGAGCTGCTGACCCGTCAGAAAAACCAGCTGAAACAAAAACTCAGTGTCGTTACGCAGGAATACTCGATGCGTCAGGATATGACGATGAACGAGATTATGGAATATCAGGGACGTCTTTATTATATGCCGATCAAAAAGATTCGGGAGCGGTCAGAGGAATTGCTGGAATTCTGCGGGTTGATCGATTATCGGAAGAGAACCGTCCGAAAGCTTTCCGGAGGCATGAAGCGGAAGCTGATGGTCTGCCGGGCACTTTTAACAGAACCGGAAATCCTTCTTCTGGATGAACCGACTGCAGGGATGGATGCATTTGCCCGCCGTCAGATGTGGAATCTTCTGAAAAAGCTGAATCAGCAAAAGCTTACCATTCTTCTGACAACGCATTATATGGAGGAAGCAGAAACGCTTTGTGACCGTGTCGGCTTTATGTGCGGTGGACGTCTGGAGGAAACAGATGCTCCGGGGCATATGATAGAGACGCTGGGGCGGTATGCGGTTGATGAGACTTCACCAGATGGGCTGAAATCACACTATTTTCATGGAAAGGAGGAGGCAATTCAGTATTTGTCCGCGTCAGAACAGGAAACAGCGCTTCGCAGTACGACATTGGAAGATGTATTTCTGGAGACAATCGGGCAGCAGCTGGAATGCCGGTAAAAATGGGTATTCTTACTGTGTTATGGGAAAAATGGGTAGAATTCCGGCGGGATTTTTATAAAATCACGCTGGCTGCCATGATTGCCCCTCTTTTATATATTCTGGTGTTTGGTCTTGGAATCCAGACCATGTCGCACGGACAATCGTATCTGAACTTTCTGATTCCGGGAGTGGTTGCCCTGACGACCATGAACGGCAGTTTCAATGCTATCGCCCAGAATTTAAACGTCCAGAGATTGTACGAAAAAGCATTTGACCAGGTCATCATCTCTCCTACCCCGCTGTGGCAGTTCATCGCGGGACAGATCATCGGTGGAAGTCTCCGGGGATTATATGCGGGAGCCGTGATTATTCTTCTGATTTTGCCGATCGGAACGGGGCTCTGTTTTAACGGCTGGTCGTTTCTCCTAATGTTTTTAAACGGATCTGTGTTTTCCACAATTGGAGTTGTGGTATCTTTTTATGCCAAAAACCATGCCGATGTGCCGCGCTTTTCGAATTACGTGATTATGCCGATGGCATATCTGTGCAATACATTCTTTTCAGCCCGGAGTATGCCGGATGGTCTGCGCCAGGTGATTGAATATCTGCCGTTATCGCAGACCAGTGCGGCGCTTCGCAGCATCGCCAATCATGAGGCATTTTCTTATACAACGATTGGGATCCTGCTTCTGTATCTGGCGTGTTTTTCGATTGCTGCGTCCTGGTTTCTGTATAAGAAAAAGAATTTATAAACACAGGGTAAGGAGTTTTCTGTCTATGAAAAAAATAGGTTTCATTCTTTTGGGAATCATTTGTATCTTATTTAGCAGCCGGTGGACGTTGACAGCGCAGGCAGGTGCTGGAACGCTGCTTTCCCTGAAGGATGGTGAATATGCCATCGAGGTAACAATGACCGGAGGAAGCGGAAAGGCTTCGATCCAGAGTCCTGCTCTTCTGACGGTGACAGATGGAACGGCATACATATCCATCACATGGAGCAGTTCCAATTATGATTACATGGTGGTAGATAATAGAAAATACGAGAATGAAAGTGCCAAGGACGCAAATTCTCATTTTACGATCCCTGTTTTGGATCTGACAAAAGAACTTACAGTCAGGGCGGATACACTGGCGATGGGAACGCCTCATGAAATCGAATATACCCTTCAATTCAATACTACGTCGATTGCGTCTAAGAGCACACTTCCGCAGGAAGGGGCGAAACGTGTGCTGATGATGGCAGCCGTTATTATTATCGGTGGCGGGATTCTGAATCATATCGTAAATGAACGCCGGAAGCGGGATTATACGGGGAAACGCCGGATTTAAATTAAAGGGATTCGTAACTGTTCAGTACCTTCACAGTCACGCGCAAAAATCCATTAAAAATTGCCTACGGCAATGGGATTTTTGCCTGCTGACCCATGTTTTCGTACGGTCAGCGCAGTAAATGCGCAGACCTACTGAACAGTTACAGGGATTCTTCTTTGAAAACCAGCTTCGGGAGAATCCCTTTTTAATGCTTTTATCTTATTTATTATTCAGCCTGCTTTTGTACATAAAACAGGCGAGAATCAAAGTCGCAGCTCTCTCTTCTACCATCCATATACTGTCCGGAAGAGGCGTCACTGGTAATCAGTCCTAAATTCATCAGTTCGTCACCATAGTGGGTGCTTACGGCACTTTCATGTCCTTCTGTATATTCCGTGACATTGTAAAGATCGGATTCTTCCAGTCCCTGTAAATACAGCCGCGTAAACGGACCATTGGCGACATTCAGTGTCCGGTACCAGCCGACCAGGGCTTCTGTGCGGTCTTCACTGACTGCCATCCAGGCAGTGATATTGTTTTCAAACGGACTGGAAAGTCTGTAAAAAGTACCATACTGAATCAGGGACCGATGCTGTTTCATAAAGGCGGTCTGAATTTTTAATTCAGATAGCTCATCTTCTCCGAGCTGTGCCAGATCCAGTTCATAGCCGAAAGTTCCGAAGAACGCGGTATTGGCACGTGTCCAAAGCGGTGTCTGACGATGAAGCTGATGGTTCGGAGAAGCAGATACATGGGATCCCATCGAGCTGATCGGGTAACCATAGGAAGTACCGTATTGAATCCGCAGGCGTTCAATCGCATCTGTATTATCACTGAGCCATCCCTGCGGTGCGTAATACAGCATACCTGCATCAAAACGCGCTCCGCCGCTGGCGCACGATTCGAACAGAATGTCCGGAAAGCGTGTTGTCAGCCGCTCATACATCTGATAAACACCCAGAATATAGCGGTGAAATACTTCTCCCTGCTGTCTGGCGGAAACTCCTCTGCTCCATACATCACTGAGACTTCGGTTCATATCCCACTTGATATAGGAAATGGAGGCGCCTTCCAGAATCGATGCAATCTTTTCATAGATGTAATCAAGGATCTCCTGCCGGGAAAAATCCAATACATACTGGTAACGTCCGTGACAAGGCGTTCGCCCTGGAACCTGGAGGATCCAATCAGGATGCGTGCGGAATAAATCGGAATCGGCATTTACCATCTCCGGTTCGATCCAGAGACCAAACTTCATGCCGAGCGCTTCTATCTTCTGTGCCAGTCCGGAAAGACCGTTTGGCAGACGGTCACGGTTTGCCTCCCAGTCGCCCAGTCCGGCTTTTGAGCTGCTTCTGGCACCAAACCAGCCGTCATCTAAAACAAACAGCTCTATGCCGCATTTCTGCGCTCTGGAAGCCAGCTGTAGAAGTTTTTCTTCGGTAAAATTGAAGTAAGTTGCCTCCCAGTTATTGATCAGGATTGGGCGCTCGCGATCACGCCAGTACCCCCTTGCCAGTCGGCGCCGATACAGCCGGTGAAAAGTCTGGCTCATGTCGTTAAGTCCCTGAGAGGAGTAAACAAGCACTGCCTCCGGAGTCTGGAAGGTTTCACCAGGGTTCAGCTCCCAGCTAAAGCCAAACGGATTAATTCCTATCATAAGACGGGTGGTTCCATGTGACTCCACTTCTGCCTGAGCCAGAAAATTACCGCTGTAAATCAAGCTGCAGCCAATGGCTTCTCCCTGAAATTCGTCAGCCGAAGGGCGTTTTAAAATAATGAACGGATTCTGCTCATGGGAAGAATGTCCCCGGGTGCTGTCAATCGCCTGAATGCCATACTCAAGCCTGCGTGTGTGGAGTGCGCGCTCTCTCGCCCATGCCCCAGAAAACTGCATCCACTCATAATCGTGGTCAGGAAGATCCAGGCAAAGACTCATCGCGGTCTGAACCTGTACAGAAATGTCTCCCTGATTGGAAATAGAAGCACTTCGGGCAATGACACCGCCCTCGACAAATATTGTATATAAAAGATGCAGCTCCAGATTAGTATGGGTATCTTTTAACGTAATAATAAGAGTTTCAGCTTCCCCGTCCTGTTCAGTATAAGTAGCAGGAAGTCCTGGCAGTTTTGGCTTTCCGGATGTAACCTGATATCCAGTAAATTGAAAATCTGAATAGGTACTTCCATCATTCTGGAGAATCTCTACTGCCGGATGCCGGTAATCACCGCTTCCGTAAGTACCGTACTCCAGCTTAATATGTCCAAGTGAAAAGGTGCGATCGTTTTCATAGAGATAAGATGCCATGTCTCTGGGAGCTAATTCAAGAAGGTATGAGAAATCTTCCTTGTCACGAATCTTTTTCCCATAATACAGCTGTCCCATATGTCCGTTTGGAAGAACCATCATGATATAGCTGATGGTCTGGTTATATAAATGAAATATCTTCGATGATTCGTGATATACAATACTCATATCCTTATTTCCTCCTGTTCATCTGTCGCTTGTCATTTAATCAGATATAGACTGTTTGCTAAACTTTATTCTACCAGAAAATAGATTAAATGAACAGACTACGGACAGGAATATGGAAAATTCTATAAATTTGATTCTGTCTCTGTTATCGGTTGTGTGTACGTGTATGTGAACGGTAACGATTTATTTATAATAACGAATGGTCAGGTAATGCCCTGCGTCAATATGGTCATCCGAAAGACTGTTCATCTGACGCAGCTCCCGTACATACTCTTCAACTGACTCCTCCGAATCTGCACAATATGTCTGAGCAATGCTCCAGAGCGTATCTCCATCTTTCAGATGAATACTGGTATAGTACTTTTCCGGTCTAGTATCTGCTTCTTCCTCAGCCATCACATACATCAGACTCCGTCCAAAAAAGCCCGAAAGCAGCATGATGAAAACAACAGCTAAAACCATAACACCTTTTTTCAACGTATACATTTGCAATCTTCTCCTCTCGTGTTTTGTTGGAATCGTCTTTTTGTATTCAAATCTGTTCTTAAAGAATGAGAAGAGATTTGAATATTATAAAAATGTCAGGAACATTTGTTCTGTATAGCTACATTATACGATACGAACAAATGTTTGTCAATGGTTTCGAAAGAAAAAAGCAAACATTTGTTCGCAGCTTGCTACTGTTCACGCATACGTGCCCAGTAACGAAATTTTCCGTGTCTTCGCATTTAAATACGGCAAATTTCTGTTGCCACCACCTTTTCTTACGGTATTTTCGGTTTCAAAAGTGCCGTAAGAAAACGCGGCTCTGCTCGTAAGCAACAGACACCTGCTCCCTATAAAAATCTAAATACTTTAGGTATATAGATTTTTATAGGGAATCATACATATTGCATAAAACTGCGCTGCTATTTCTGGCAAATATAACCACAAAAGTCGATGAAACTATTCGCGAAAGCATCCTTTCACGAATAGTTGATAGTTTCATTCCTATTTTTACTACTGAAACCATAATCTATGTATAACAATAATCATGTATAACATATATATAACATATCACGGAATCAGATTGACGCTCTTGTGGTTTCATGATAATCTATATACATAAAATAAAGTATGACGCAATTTGAAATTTCAGTTTAAATCGAACGTTATAAGACTTGGCGCATGATCTTTGCAAAGCACTTCTTTGAAATCAGTTTGATAAGCAGAGTATTATATCGCGTAACTGTCTACATGAGTATGAACAGTTACCACCTCGCAGCAAGAATGTCAGGGTATTAAACAAACAGGTAATTGTTCAGTACCTTCACAGTCACACGCAAAAATCCATTAAAAATTACCTACGGCAATGGGATTTTTGCCTGCTGACCCATGTTTTCGTACGGTCAGCGCAGTAAATGCGCAGACCTACTGAATAGTTGCATAAACAGTTACAAAAAAATAGATTGGAGAATATAGAATATGGGAGAAATTAAACAGGCAAACTTTCGAATCGATTCCGATACAGCGGATGCTTTCCGTGCATTTTGCGAACAAAAAGGAATGAACCAGGCCCAGGGCTTTGATCATGTGATGCAGGTGTTTGAGTTAAATCAAGCCAAATCCTCAATTCCAGGGAGAAGCGTCGAGATTGAGGAGTTTGAAACCATGGTTAAGTCCATTACCTCCGCATATCTGTATAGCTTGGAATTGAACCAGAATGCAGAAGCCAGAGCACGGGAGGAGTTCTCTTCTGAACTCCAGAGAAAAGAACTGCGCCTCACAGAGTTACAGAAAAAAGTGGAACAACTTCAAGCAGAAAAGAAAAAAATGGATGCGGAGTCCGCTTTGCTGACCAAGCAGGAACAGGCACTCACCGAACAGCTAGAATCGCTCAGAAAAGGTGCTGCTGACCAGGAACAGATCAACCAGATGCTGAAGGAGAAACTAGAAGAGGCACAAAATCAGCTGAAGAAAAATGAACATTCAAAAGAATCAGAAGAAATGCTTAAGAATGAGCTTTTGCAATGCAAACAGGAGCTTCATGATACTGTACTTGCTCTCTCTCACTCTCAGAAGGAACAGGAGGTAAAGTCAGAGTCCTATCAGCATGCATCCGATCGGATTCTGGCACTTGAAACTGAAAATAAAGAACTACAGCAGAAACTCACAGAGCTTACCCAGGAATTATCAAAACAAAAAGCAGATGCTGATATGGGTCTTCAGCAATGCAAAGCCCAGGCGGAGCTTACGATGGAGCGCGCACTATTCAAAAAAGAACGGGAAATGCAGGAACTCCTTCGTCAGGCGGACAAAGAAAATGCCCGTCTGGAAGTGCTGCTTGAGCAGGCAAGAGAACAGCTTAAAAAAGAAAACATTGATAAAGACGAACAATAGTTTGCATTTTGCCCGAACATATGTTACTATATATAATATAATAAGGGCTTACTATAGGCCAAACCTTTCAGTGATTCAGCTGCTGGTCCCATCAGGTGGGCGTTCGACTTGTATCCTGCCAGAATCACTGTATATCCGATATTAAAAACATTTTATATACTTCATCGACAGGAGGAATCTATATGGCACAGGGACGTATTACAGATAAACAGAAAGAGATCTTGGAATTTATTAAAGCATGCATTTTAAAGAAAGGTTATCCGCCGACGGTACGTGAAATTTGTGAAAAGGTACAGCTTAAGTCTACCTCTTCTGTCCACTCTCATCTGGAACAGCTTGAGAAGAACGGATATATTCACCGGGATCCGACGAAACCGAGAGCCATCGAGATCGTTGATGACACCTTTAACCTGTCCCGCCGTGAACTGGTGAATGTACCCCTTATCGGTACTGTAGCAGCCGGTGCGCCGATTCTGGCTGATGAGAATGTGGAGAACTATTTCCCAATTCCGGCAGAACTGCTTCCGAACAGCGAAACTTTTATGCTGAAGGTTCGCGGCAATAGTATGATCGATGTGGGCATCTATGACGGAGATCGTGTTATCGTGGAACAGACCAGTGTCGCAGAGAATGGCGAGATCGTGGTTGCACTCATCGATGATTCAGCTACCGTTAAGCGTTTCTTCAAGGAGAACGGTCACTATCGTCTCCAGCCGGAGAATGCAACCATGGATCCGATTATTGTGGATAAAGTACAGATTCTTGGCAAAGTAATCGGTCTGCTGCGCCTTATGCGGTAACCTCTTGATTTACTGACGCTTACCTTTTGCTTATTATCATGAAAATGACAGAAGCATTATGTGGCAAAATTTAACTCAAAAGCTCTATGCTATTCGTTGACGTCCGGAGATACGGTACGCTCAATTTTATAGAATAGAGCTTTTTTGTTCGTATGATTCATTTTTGCAATATGCTTCTTTCGGTGATTAAACCGGCGCATACCGCTCAAAAAGCCAGTCTTCCAGTGCATTTAAGTTATCATCGGAATGTTCTACTTCCCGGGCATATCTCCAGGAGATTTCTTCCACATCCTCCATGGAAAGTTTCTTTCCATTTTCCAGCCATCGGACCATCAGAAATTCCTGTATCCAGCGGACAGAGAACAATGCCAGTTCCATCTTGGAACAGACCATATCGTCGTAGACAGCCCCGCAAAAATAGGTATAGACAAAAAACATTAAAAGCTGCTCGCCCAGATTTTCCCATTCTTCTTTGTGACTTCCTAAGCTTCCATATGCCTTATGAAATTCTTCGCAAATTTTATGATAGGTTTCCTCACTTCCCTGATACAGCCACTTTTCAGCACCATCCAGCACATCATCCCATTCCGGACGCAGGCGTTCCAGACCGCGTAGTACCTGCAATTCTTCTATCTGGCGTGCCCACCGATGGAGAGATGCTGCATCAATGCCTTTTTCAGCAAGACTTTCTGATACAAATTCCTGAAGTTTTTTTCTCTGATGATGAGCTTCACAGTTTCGCAAAAGTTCATCAATTTCATATTCCTTCTGCTCTTCCACCCGGATCTGATATTGTTCTGTCAGCTGTTCGGATGCCGACATTCGGAGTGTCAGAGGAAGGGATCGATCCTGTAAAATCGAAAACAGAACATCTCTTGTATCTTCCAACTGGGAAAACATCATAAAATCGAATTCTTCAAAATCGTCCTCCAAATCGTCCTCTTCTTCCAGAAAACGGACCGGTTCTTTACAGGAAAGAATGATTCTAGCCGCCTCCGGACAGGACAGGGAAAGAGACAATTCCCGAAGTCCCTCGTATTCTTCCGTATGTCTCGGGTACATCCGGCAGGTATCACAAAGAGAATCTGGTCCCAGTGCTTTATAAAGATCGCAGAGATTTTCTTCATTTAAAAATGCACAGCGCCGATTGTTCTGGTAAAAACATTCTTCATCCCAGTCAATAGAATTGCGTAATCGCGTTCCGAACTCGCTCTTTTCATTTCCATATCGCTCCAGAGAGGTTTCATCAATCATGATCTGCCATCCGGCACAGCAGCTATCCGGACAATCTCCTGCTGTACAGACAAATTTATCATAATAATGTGGTTTTAAATATCGCATTTATTTTCCTTCTTTCTTTTTATATAGATCCAGGCACATAAGGCAGTAAAAATAACAGCCGCAGCAATCCATACCGGCCATACCGGAATCGGACAGACTCTTGCGTTCATCATGTTCAGTCCCTGATGAAGTGTGAAAGCACCAAATATGGAAAAAATAACAAATGCCAGTGTATTCAGCAGCCCATCGGGAGTTTTGCTCTTTAAAAGATATCCAACCAGCATTCCGAGAATATCCGCTGCAAAAAGTCCCAGAGAGCACCCAATCCATACAACAAAGGCTGATTTCATGCCTTCATTGGCTCCGAACGTGATGGCTGTAAGCTGAGTCTTATCTCCCAGTTCTGCCACAAAAAATGTACAAAAAACAGCTAAGGGTGCAAACTGAATCTTTGATTTACCGCCCTCATCCTCTTCTTCTTCATCATCACCGGCAAGAGTCGATGCGGCGAAATACAGAAATGCAAGTGCTGCAATCATCTTAATAAGCCAGTCAGGAATAAATTCACTGACAAGTCCGCCCGCCAGAACCGCAAGACCATTCAGAACAAGAATCGCCGCCGCAGTTCCTAGTATAATATCTCTCAACTTATATTTTGAAGTGAGAGCAATCAGCATAAGCTGGGTTTTATCGCCCATCTCTGCGATAAATTCTGTAAAAAACACTTTAAAAAACAGCATCATTTTTCATTTCCTCCTAGATGTAATGCATGTTCCCTCACCGCTCACTGTCGATTATGATGTCCTCCCTTTTTTGCATCAATGCACAAAAGAAAAACTCATGTATATCAACTGACAGCTATGCATGATACAAAAACTGTCGTCCATCGATATACATGAGTCTCATTATTTAAGATTTGCCAGATTATACAGTTGCTATAATCAGAATGTTGACAAACCACACTTTCGCGCTAACTACTCCCTCATGGAATATTGAATTTACTTGATAAATAGTATCAAATAAAGAATGTGTTGTCAACGGAATTTAACGCTTTTACCTACGATTGTCTCATTCGGGTTATGATCTCATTTGCCTTTTTGTAAACTTCCTTTGGCTCCACCCCAATGAAGAATTTCTGGTCTTCATAGAGGATCTTGCCGTTGATCATGGTCATCTTCACATTCTGTTTGCTTCCGCTGTATACCAGGTTTTTCATCGGGTTGTTGATAGGTTGCATATTCGGCTGGTTCAGATCGATCATAATCAGATCCGCCTTTTTGCCTTCTGCAAGGCAGTCGCAGTCTGTCAGTCCCATTGCTTTTGCACCGCCGGTTACTGCCATTTTCAGAACTTCTTCTGCTGGTACTGCAGATGCATCCCGATCATGAAGTTTTCCCAGTCCCGTCACTAAAAACATTTCCCGGAACATATCCAGGCAGTTGTTGCTGGCTGGTCCATCTGTGCCGATGGCCATATTGACTCCGTGTTTCAAAAATGCCGTAGTGTTGGCGATGCCGCTTGCAAGTTTTGTGTTGGATCCAGGATTGGTTACCGCTGTCAGTCCTTTCCTGCGGAAGAGTTCTATTTCCTCATCGGTAAACCAAATGCAATGATATCCACCGCCCCCATGTTCAAATAAGCCCAGGGAATCCAGATAAGCTGCAGGTGTAGTTCCATGGCGCTGTACACACTCTGCCACTTCCCGTTCTGTTTCTGACATATGAGCAAATACAGGAGCCTTGTAGCGCTGTGACAGCTCGGCAATCTTTTTTAAGAGTTCTTCGGAACAAGTGTATTCTGCATGAAATCCCAGACAATACCTGATCAGCTCATCATATTGGTTGTAGGTATTAAAATCTGCCTCCACTTCCTCCAATGAAGAGGAAAAATCATTGATTCCGCTGACGAGTACACTCCGGAATCCACATTCTACCGATGCTTTAGCCATCATTTCTGTATTCAGATACATATCAAAGCAGGAGGTAATACCGCTGGTCAGGTATTCCATGATTCCCAGTTTGGAGAGCCAGTAGATATCATCCGGCTGTAATTTTGCTTCCATCGGGAAGATCTGCTTTGTCAGCCAGTCCTGCAGCGGCATATCATCCGCATAGGATCGAAGAAACGTCATGGCTGTGTGCGTATGTGCATTTTTAAAGCCCGGCATGATGAGATTTTTTTCTGCATCGATCTCACGGTCCCACACATTGCCGCATTCCTTATGAGGACCTACATATGTAATAGTGTTCCCTTCGACCCATACCTCTCCGTGGATGATATCCATATTTCCATTCATCGGAAGAATCTGGGCATTATAAAAACGAATATTCATGTTCTACCTCTTTCCTTTGTCGTAAATCTCTCCAAGTGCACGAGGAGCACGATTGTATTTTGAGAAGAAAATCAAAAGCAGCATTGTAACGATATAAGGCAGCGTCATGGCAAGATCCGAGTAACTGCTGGGCATCTGCATCTTCTGGACAAGATAATAGCCTCCGGATCGGGCAAAACCAAACAGCAGGCAGGATCCAAGTGTAGGAAGGATCTTCCAGTTTCCGAATATCATGGCTGCAATCGCCAGATATCCGTATCCCACATAGATGTTGGAAGAAAAGTTCGCTGAAATGGAATAAGCAAAGCTGATTCCAGCCAGACCGGACAGAGCACCGGATACAAGGACTGCAATCAGACGGATCCGGGTAACATTCTCTCCTGCTGCGTCTACTGCGTGAGGATTATCTCCACAGGCACGAAGATTCATGCCATAACGCGTTTTATACAGCACATACCAGGCAACAACTGCGATCAGAAGGATCAGGATCTCAAATGGATAGACATCTTTAAATGCGGCTCCAATTACTGGGATGCCGGAGAGCAGCGGAATTGTAAACCGTGCAGACACACCCAGAACAAATTTTTCCGAAGCTGCACCGAACACAAGGCGGTTTAAAAGTTTTGTAAAAAATGCAGTCAGTGACATAGCCAGGATATTGATCACGACTCCGCCAATGATCTGATTTGCCTTCAGACGGATACATAACAGTCCATATAAGAGCGAATACAGCATTCCACCTGCCATGGCACATACAATTGCGAGATAATAAGGAACCTGGGAATTGCTTCCAAAATAGCCTGCAGCCAGAACGGCCACAAAGGCGCCTATAAATGCCCCCATTCCCTGCAATCCCTCCAAAGCCAGATTCGTCACGCCGCTCTTTTCGCTGTAGATCCCTCCGATTGCCATTACGAACAGCGGGATCGCAAAGGATAAACCATCAATCAGGATTCGTTCCATCAGCTGATCCCCCTTTCTGTCTCTTCATTTAACTCTTGTTTCATTCGATTCACTTTGTAACGGATATATACACCGCAGGCGGAAAACAGCAGGATCAATCCGGTGATAACGGATGCGATCTCTGATTCCAGACCGGATGCTGAATTCATGTAGGTACTGCCCTTGCTGATCACTGTGATCAGAAGAGATGAAAATATGATGCCGATGGGATGGTTTCCTGCAAGAAGTGCCACTGCGATGGCATCAAAACCGGTGCTTGGAAGGACGCGGGGCTGAATCGAACCAAAATACCCCAGGTAGTACGTCACTCCTGCCAGGCCTCCTAATGCACCGGAGAACATCATCGCCATGATCATGCTTTTGCCAACATTGACACCTGCATACATGGCCGCTTTTCTTCCAAGTCCCACGCATTTGAGTTCATAGCCAAATACGGTGCGATCTAACACGAACTTCACCAGGACTGCAGTCAGAACTGCAAGAAGGATTCCTAAGGGAATATCCATTTTCAAGTTTCCGACGGGTGTGTCCATCAGAGTCAGGCGGGATGCTTTCGAGACGGCCTGGGACTGCCTGGAAACCGGATTGATATAGTACGTGTTGATGAAAAAGCTGATCACATACTGGGCCGTATAGTTTATCATGATCGAAGATACGACTTCATTGATATTAAATTTGTATTTTAACCAGCCAATAAGTGCACCGATGAGTGCACCAACGACTGCTCCGACAATCAGTACGCATGGCTTAGCCACCGCTGCCGGAAGGGAACTATATCCGATCACCAGAGTTGTGATAAAACCAGAGGTAAGCATCTGACCGGAGACACCGATATTAAAGAGTCCGGCACACATACCGACTGCTACTGCCAGAGACGCAAAAAGCATCGGAGTCCAGGCATTCATATAACTGGTGAAGTCGGTCAGCATATTCTTATATCCGGCATAACTCGGTTTCGGGAGGAATCCAGCCCCCTGAAGAAGGTTACCATAGGCCGACAGAGGATTCTTGCCAAGCGAAAGAATGATCACAGCTCCAGCCAGAAGGCTTAAGAAAATGGCCGACATGGGAATGGTGATACCCTGGTATTTTTCATTTCCCAGGAGTCTGACAAGCATCTTTTTCAATCTGTGTTTAATTTTCAGCATTTTGGTGCACCCCCATCATAAATTCTCCCACTTCATTTGATGTAAGCGTTTTTGCAGCTGCTATTTTCTGGATTTCTCCATTATATATTACTCCGATGGTATCTGCACAATTCATGATCTCATCCAGCTCTAACGAAATCAGCAGGATTGCCTTTCCTGCATCTCTCTGTCGGATAATCTGCTTATGGATATTTTCGATGGCTCCGATATCCAGACCTCTGGTTGGCTGCACAAAGATCATCAGAGGAGACTGAAGTTCAATCTCTCTTCCAATGATGGCCTTCTGCTGATTACCGCCGCTCATGGAGCGGACAATGGTCTTGTTTCCCTGACTGCTCCGGATGTCATACCGGTCAATCAGTTCATTTCCGTACTGGGAAAATTCTGCTTTATCCAGTACACCTTTATGGGAAAATGGTTCTCGGAAGTAGTTTTTCAGTCCCAGATTTTCCTCCAGGGTAAAATCCATGACCAGGCCGCAGCTCTGCCGATCCTCCGGAATATAAGAGATTCCTTCCAGGGTTCGTTTGCGGATGGAGTAATTGGTGATATCGACTCCATTCAGAAGAATACTACCTGAAGCTGCCTTCTCAACTCCTGCAATCGCATCTGCAATCTCAATTTGACCATTGCCGGATACTCCGGCAATGGCAAATACTTCTCCGCCGTGGACAGAAAAGGATACATTTTTTACTACTTCAAAATGATCCTGATTTTTTACAGTGAGATTCTTTACCTCTAACACAGTCTCCCGGTAATGAGGCTCTGATTTCTCTACTTCAAAAGAAACTTCCCGTCCAACCATCAAATTGGCCATCTGCTTTGTAGAGGTCGTGGCGACATCTAGAACATCGATGAGCTTTCCTCTGTTTAAAATCGCACATCTATCTGCAATTTTTTTGATTTCCTCCAGCTTATGGGTGATCAGGATGATGGTTTTTCCATCATCTCTGAGGTTGCGGATGATCGTCAGCAGGGATTCAATCTCCTGAGGCGTCAGCACTGCTGTCGGCTCATCAAAGATCAGAATTTCAGCTTCCCGGTACAGCATTTTCAGGATCTCGACACGCTGCTGTGTCGATACACTTGTATTTTCGATCACATCGATCGGATTGACTTCCAGACCGTACTTCTTAGAAAGCGCCTCGATCTCCTGATCTGCTTTTTTTAAATCAACATAGGGAAGGATTCCAAACAGTTTGTCTTTCTTCTTTAAACCCAGAATAATGTTTTCTGTAATCGTGTAATTCTGTACCAGCTTAAAATGCTGATGGACCATACCAATATTGAGTTTTGTTGCGTAGCTTGGAGAATGAATCTGTTCTTTCTTATCCCGGATGAAGATCTCACCTTCATCCGGTTCATACATACCAAATATCATGCTCATCAAAGTTGATTTTCCGGCACCGTTTTCGCCAAGCAGTGCGAAGATCTCACCTTTTTTAATTTGAAGCGTCACATCATCGTTTGCCACGATACCTGGGAAACGTTTTGTGATGTGCTTCATTTCAATGATATATTCCGACATTTAAGCCTCCTCATTTTCTGGTACAGAACGTATTATTTCAATCCTGGGAAATTTTCCGGCTCAATTCCGTTAAAGTTTGCTGCCGGAACGATAGTTCCATCTTTTACAAGTTCATATGCTTCGTCCATCTTCTTCACGGTATCCTCAGACATGCTTTGACGTCCTTCCTCTGTTACATAACCAACAGAATCAGAATCTGCACCTAACAGAGCGTTTGCTCCCTGGAAACCTCCGTCTGCGATAGCATTTAATTGTTTCTCTACGTTCATGCTCATAACTTTCAGTACAGAAGTCAGAATAATGTTATCAGAACCGTTAGCACCATCATCATACTGGTCTACGTCACAGCCTACTACTTTTACATTGCCAGCTTCTTTAGCAGCAGTAAATACACCGTTTCCAGAACCGCCTGCAGCTACGAACAGAATATCACAGCCCTCATCGATGAGAGCTTTTCCAACAACTTTACCGGTTGCTTCATCTGCAAAGCTTCCAACATAGTTTCCACCTACATTTTTATTGGTAACGTCAACGCCTGCGTAAGATGGGATCTCTACGATCTCAACACCGGTATCATATTTCTCATTTGCGTAATTGACACCACTCTCAAAACCGTACTGATAGTTTACATTGCTTGGGTATGCAATACCGGTTACTACAGCTACCTTTTTGCTTTCAGACTCCAGTGCAGCTGCCATTCCCGCGAAGAAACCTCCTTCCTGCTCCTTGAAAGTCATTGCATAAATATTATCACATTCGATGTCATTACCCTCAGAATCGGTCGGATTCGTATCTACAAGGATAAAATCTACATCTGGGTTATCGGTTGCGATGGTTCCGATTCCGGAGAATTGGAAGCCCGGGCATACGATCACATTGTAGTCTGCAACGATATCAGCAACTGCCTGAATAACTGCAGCCGGATCACCGGTTTCCTCGCGAACCGGAGTTACGGTTGCTCCCGGATGAGACTCGATAAATTTCAGGATACCGTTGTAGTTATCCTGGTTAAAGGAGCCGTCATCTACACCGGATGGACTGGTCACGATGGCGATCTTTAAATCTCCATCAGCGTTCTCAGCAGAAGCTGCTGCTGTTTCAGCCGTATTTTCCTTTGTCTCGGCTGTATTATTGTTTCCACCGCATCCTGTCATTAACGCTGCGGATACTGCTACACCTGCTACAATACCAAATAATTTTTTCATCAATCTTTTCCTCCTATTTTTTGTTTTTGCCAAACATATTTGCAAGACTCTCCGTATACGGTGGTCTGCAGATTCCTTTTTCCGTTACAATTCCGGCGAGCAGCGTGTGATCGGTTACATCAAATGCCGGATTATAACATTTGACACCCTCCGGTGCCATCGGTTTTTCATAAAATTTGCTTTTGATCTCTTCCGGACTTCGAAGTTCGATCTGGATATCATCGCCAGTTGCACAGTCAAGATCGATGGTTGAACTCGGTCCTAATACATAGAACGGAATTCCGTAATGTTTTGCAAGGATTGCAACACCACTGGTTCCAATCTTATTGGCCGCATCACCGTTGGCAGCGATACGATCACAGCCTACGAAGCAGGCCTGGATCCAGCCGTTTTTCATTACAATGCTGGCCATGTTATCACAAATCAATGTTACATCGATTCCTGCCTGATCTAACTCATATGAGGTAAGTCTTGCTCCCTGAAGAAGCGGCCTTGTCTCATCTGCAAATACATGGAAATTCATGCCCTGCTCTTTTCCAAGGAAGAGAGGTCCTAAGGCAGTTCCATAGCGGGAGGTGGCTAAGGGTCCGGCATTGCAATGTGTCAGAATTCCGTCTCCGTCCTTAATAAGGCTTAAACCATATTCAGAAATCGCTCTGCACATCTGGCTGTCCTCTTCCTGAATATCCATGCACTCTTTCTTCAGATATCCAAGAATCTCTGGTACAGAAGCATCGCTGTGGCTTGTCACTACCTGCTCCATGCGGTTTAATGCCCAGCTCAGGTTCACTGCCGTTGGACGGGAAGAGTTCAGATAATCCTTATACTCTCTGAATTTCTTTAAAAACTCATCGTAATCCCCGGTTTCAATCGTTCCGGCCAGAACATACATTCCAAATGCCGCACAAATTCCGATTGCCGGTGCTCCCCGGACTTTCAATTCAAAAATGGCATCATACAGATCCTTCGCCGTTCCAAGGGTCAGGTATTCGGTAACCGTTGGAAGCTTAGTCTGATCAATGATGATCACAGCTTTGCCGTCTTCATGCAAGTACACATTTTTGATTGCTTCTGACTGATTGTCCACTTTATCATCTCCTTTGTTTTTTATTCATCACTCAGATCATTTTACCGATTCGAACTATGGATTCCGTAATCAGCTGTTTAAATAACGGTGCAACACGGTCAGCTGTTTCCTTCACTTCCTCCGCACTCAAAGGCTGATCAGTCATTCCGCATCCCAGATTGGAAATGCAGGAAATACCGCAGACCTTCATGCCCATATGATTGGCAGCTATGGCCTCGCATGCGGTGCTCATTCCTACTGCATCTCCTCCAAGTATCCGGCACATTTTTACTTCATGGGGAGTTTCAAAATTCGGACCGGACAGCTGGATATAGGTTCCCTCCTGAAGCGGAATCTGAAGGTCTGCAGCAGCACCCCGGATGATCTCACAAAGGTCCTTACGGTAAATCTCAGACATATCGCTGAAACGCTCTCCCAGCATCTCCTCATTGGGTCCGATGAGAGGAGACGGTACAAAATTACTGATCTGGTCGGTGATCATCATAAAATCACCGGCTTTGTAATCATAATTCACACTGCCGGAAGCATTGGTCAGAAACAAGATCCGGGCCCCCATCATCTTCATGAGACGGGTGGGAAGAACTACATCCTCCATGGAATATCCTTCATAGTAGTGGACACGTCCCTGCATGATTACGACCGGGACACCTCCTACGTATCCAAAGACAAATCTGCCCTTATGTCCGCTGACTGTGGACACAGGAAAACCCTCAATATCATGATAATCCAAAACAGCTTCTACCCGAATGGTATCTGCATAATCACCGAGTCCGGATCCCAGCACCAGTGCCACCTCCGGCTTAAAATTAATTTTGTCTTTAAAGCACTGATAGCATTTTAATAATCGTTCATACGCCTTTGTCATATCAGACCTCCTCGTATTCTTTGATCACAACCGGATGTCCTGAACAGAGTGCAAGATGATAGATCTTTGCAGCATCCTCCACATAAACACTGTTTGTATATGCTTCCGGTAATGTTCCGCCGATAGCCACGACACCGTGATTGGCCATCAGACAGGCATTTTTCCGTTCCAGGATTGGAACTGCATTCAGACCAACCTCTGCACTTCCCTGCTGTGCATAAGGACTTACCTCCAGTTTCCCTTTTAAGAAAGGAATCATTTCAATCAGTACAACTGGAATTTCCTGATGGTTTACCGCAAAACTGCTTGCATAAGGAGAATGTGTATGCACCACCGCATTAGCATGGGACAGGTGACGGTAAATCTCAGCATGCATTTTCCACTCGGAAGATGGCTTGTGTCTTCCTTCGACCAGATTGCCATCCAGATCAATCACTACGATATCCTCTTCCGCCATCAAACTGTAATCATAGGAGCTGGGAGTAATTACGATCCACTGCTTCTCACGAAAGTAAGCACTGATATTGCCGCTTGTTCCGGCCATCAGCTTTTCATCATAGGCCTTTTTCGCTGTCATCAGCACATTTTGTTTCAGTTCCTTCAAATCTGTCATAATCTTATCGCTCATCTCCTTTGGTTTTTGATTTTCTTTCCGCTTTCCCTTCCAGGACAGGGATCTGATGTGCCTGGAACCATTCCCATAGGTCCGGATTGGTTTTTCGGATGGAATGATCCACAACCACCTGACTGAGCTGCTCCAACTCTCCGATCACATACACCTCGTTGCGTCCGATCTTCGTATTGTCCACCACCAGGATCTTATGTTTCGCCTGCTTTAATACCTGACGACGGATATCTGCTTCTTCACGGGTGGAATCTGTAATACCTGCCTCCAGACTGCAGCCGGCACTGCTGACAAATGCATAATTGATAAAGCAGGTTTTCATCTGTTCCAGTACGGTCTGTCCTTCAAACGCTTCCCGATCGCGATTCAGCTCACCGCCAAATAAAATAAGACGAATCTGCGGATTCGCATCAATCTCCTTTGCCACTGCCAGAGAATTGGTCATGACGGTCAGCTTGCCGGGAAAATCCGCTAATTGCTTTGCAATATGAAGAGCCGTGGTACTGCAATCCAGAAAAATGGAACTCTTTTCGTGGATCCATTGCATGCAGAGAGATGCAAGAAGCTTTTTCTCTTCCTGCATCACCTTGCTGCGAACCGAGATGGGAGTTTCATTGCCAAAACCTTCGTTTAAGTAGGCACCTCCGTGAACACGGTTTAATTTCTCCTGTTTTTCCAGTTTTTCCAGATCCTTTCGAACCGTTTCTTCCGTAACTCCCATTTCACGGCTCAGATCCGTCACCATGACTACTTTATTCTTCTCCAGCATGGACAAGATGTATTCTGCACGTTCGATTGCATGCATATTATTGATAGTCCTCACCTTCCAGGTAATTATAGAAAGCGGTATTGCAGAAGCGTTCAACCGGTACAACTTCCAGACCGTCGGAGATTTCCGTCAGTTTTTCAACAACCTCATCTTTATCTTCCGGTAAGGTAAATGGATGAATGGAATACGTATCGTTCGTGATTACGCAATCATAGATCTGATGATAATCAGTCTCCGGCATATCTGTTCTGGTTGAAGAATAAAGCGGCTGCCACCAGGATGCATAGATCAGGCCCTTTGCTTCTTCATTTCCTTCATTTTTCTTTGCGTACGTCTTGATTACTTCGTCAAAACGATTCATATCCTCAAGATTGTCGAACTCAAGCTCAAGGTCATATTCTACTGCATATACCAGTGCAAGATCTTCATATTCTTTTACTTCGTAGGTTGGAGTAGCCTCCGGGATCGGACCCCACTCCGGCAGATACTGGTAAATACTAATCTTCGGCTCAAGCTGAACCTTTGCTGTGATATTCTCGCTGTTCAGGAGCCCCATCAGCTGATGTACATGTTTGATATCAGAATGACCGTACTGTAAGGTCAGTTCCGGTAAAAAGCGGGCACTGTATGCAGCAGATTTTAATCCATATCCGGTGGTTACCTTGTTCTGTACAGCTTCTTTTCCAATCTCTGCCAGTTTGCTGTCATCAAATAAGATAAAGGAATTCCATGCCTGGTCCAGTTTCGCGTAAATGTCTGGATCATTTGACATGCCAAGGTAGTTTCTTGCGTCTCCATTTGCATTGGCAATTGCCATCAGAAGACTGATTTCATCCTCAGCTGTAAAGGCATCTTCTGCAACGACTTTTTTCGCAGTTTCGGAAGTGATGAGGCTGGTATCCAGAGCAGCAGCAACGTATCTGGCATATTCATTCGTCTCATCCATCTTTACCCCATATTGTTCAAGACGATCTTTAATCTTATCTTCCGGATAGCTAAGAGCAAGCTCTTCATAATCAGCAGCAGCCACAGCAGCTTTCACAGCAGAAAACCAGGTCATGTCCCCCTCGACAGCCGGTGCCTCATCTCCTGCTACCTTTTTCAGGTCAGCGGAAAAAGCAGCACTGTCCGGATCTTCTTTGATCTGTACATCGAAAAACTCTGCCAGGTATTCTGCCTCATGGGCATCAGCCTCTTTGGTTTCTTCCTGAGCTGCTTCTGTCTCCTGAGCAGCAGAAGTCTCAGCCGGTTTGGTCTCTGCGCCGGTCGGTGCTGCATCCTTTGCACCACAGCCCCCTACCATCGCGGTTGCGGCCATAGCAGCCATCATTACTGCAAGTTTTTTTCTCATCTCTTCTTCTCCTCTTATATGTATTTATTAGTTTTGCTACTAACTAGCAGCTGATTTATTTACATACATTATAAGCACCTTTTATAGGAAAAGCAAGTACTAATCTTTCTTTTTCTTTGTTTTTCTGTTTTTTGTTTTGTTTTTTCACCATAGGATGAGGTTTTCTATGTCACAAAAAGATCCCCCGAAAAATCGAAGGGATCTTTCTAGGAGAGCTGAATTGGAATCCGAGCTTCCAGTTTGCAAGTTTAAGTTCTGATTTAGCTAATCACTTGCAAAAGTAAATTCTGGCAAATCAAAATATCATGATTTTTATGGACGTTAGTTTTGCAAAGTTCTTCAAAACTGGAATTTACTATTAGAAACAAGTTGTTTTATGCTTCATATGCTGATATACCCTTGAATAATGTACTGTTTCACTTCAAATACGTGACCGTAGCAACAACACTTAAGCTTTCGCATAACAACAATTCCCGGCTCGCCCAGAAGTAACTCCAAGGATGATTTTCCCTCACTGGCTGCCACATACGCATCCATCTTCGCCTGTTCCTCATCCGTCAGCTGAATATGCCACCAATTATGTTCCTCATGGCACTTGGGACACGGCTGGTTGATTTTGTAAAGTCTTCCCATAGTCTGATCTCCTTTCGATTTTTTCTGCCCAACTATATCATCATCGAATTCGAATTTCCAATTAGCGGTTTCTGCGGATAACGTTTTGAGTCAAATTTTCGCTCAGACGTTCCTGCCTGAAATCATAAAGCGCTTTATCATAATTCCGGTTTTGGAATTCTTGTGACCCAATCCATTCCGTGTTTATAACCCACTTCAGTACACTATTTTTGAAATTTCCAAAATGGAGCGATTTTAAAAAGTAAGTTTTGAGTTAGGTTTTGAACTCTTTCAGACCGAAATCCTTCTTACCATGAAAAATGGCTACGGAATTGCTTCCGCAGCCGTTGTGCCTGAAAACCGTACCTTGGCACCGTGATCCCTCACAGGTTTTTTACAGGGTGATTTGAAAATCTGCATGATATGCTTTTCCAAAGCCGTCTCCATGAACCGAAACACATAACCCGATAACAAATAACCGATAAGCGATGACAATGAACCGTAACCACTCGTAATTTTTTGTTAGAAGTATGCCCTGTACGGAAATTCTACTTAGATATCCACCTCAAACAGCACCGTCTGATTATAACGATCCAGTGCAATCTGCATTTCCATGATCGTATTGGAGATGCGGTCATATTCCTGCCGGATCAGTTCCGGATCGTAGTTGATATACTTATACTCCGGTGCCGAACCAGAAGAACCGAAGGAGTTGCCATAGACTCGCGTTTTTGGAAGTCTCTTGCGCATATCGTCAAGCACCGTCTTTCTCTTGTTGAGCTGCGCCATCCGGATTAGGATGCCGTCAATGCTCATTTCCTGAGCGCCGACCTGCACTTTTGCGGTGGCATTGGTCAGATTCAATGTGTGCTTGATAGTAAGGATCTTCCTGTCAATCTCATCAATCGTATTCGCAACAGTCATGTAATCATATTCCGGAACGACTGGTTCCTCGTTGACCGCAGCCACGTAAGTACTGGATGTCGATTCCTTGTTTACCCAGAATGCCTTGTCTTCTTCTAGGCTTCTCAGCATCTTATTTGCATAAGCCGATGTAATTTTATGCATGATTTTCGCCTCCCACAATGTTCTTATCAATATAAATAAAAATGATCTCAGTCCCACAGCTCCCAGAGATATCTGGTAAAAAGCTTCATTCCTTCTTTCATACACCGATCTCGGTATGCTGCCAGTTCCTTCTCCGCTGCAAACCATTGGTCCAATATTTCCTTGTATTCCGGCACATCGGACATGGTATGCACACAGTAATAACCTTTATCTTTTTCCTGCTCTTTTTCTTCTTCGGTTTTCAGCTTTTCACCAAACATCCCGTATTTCCGGGTGAAAGCCTCTCTTGCCTGATCATATGCTTCTTCATATGGATTTTTCCGGTGACAGGTTTCCTCGTTTGCCTCCCGAAATAGAAATTCCATATGTTCTAGGATCCGGTTCCATTTCCGCACATTCTCTTCTTCGGTTCCTGTGAAAGATCCCGGATATCCATGACCGTTGATACGTAGATCGTTGAGCATGTTGGGGATGATAACAAGAAACCACTGGTCAATCGCCCAGGCATCACGGTAGCAGTATCCGTAACGCAATCTCTGACAGATGCAGATGATATCTTCTTTCCAACGTTTTATCCATTCCAAGGGGAAAACGTGAATCGGTCCGTAAGTAAGAAAAACAGGACATTCCGGTTTGCGCATCTTACGTTTCCGTTTCTTTCGCAGAATATCATTTAACATAAATTTATGTTCCGATTCCATGTTTCACCGTCCTCTCCGCTATCATTTGTTTCTGATCCGATTGTAAATCATACGGCAACGGATGTCATTCAACCATCGGTTTAAAATTCCCCATAAACGAGGAATATCCCCGTCAATGACGAGGATATCTTCAATCGTAGTATGCAATAATCTACTTAAAATAATGAAGTTGTCGATGCTGGGTAACGATTTACCGGACAGCCATTTGTAAATGGCCTGCGGATTTTCAAACCCGAAAGCTCCCTGGATTTCCCGAATCGTATACCCTTGTTCCAAAAGCAGTCTTCTTATGCGTTCCCCTGTCTCTTCCGGCTGGATTGACAAATACATTGGTTCCATACTTTGCACCTCCATGATTCAGGACCGTGTTTCTTGATAACGTAAATATTCTACCACGGAAAGGACAGACCCACCAGTACCAATCATACTATAGCAGTAGGGAATGTAGGGTTTTTCCTACCACTATTATATGATCTTTTAAAAAAATATCAATATATATACTTATTGCTTTGATACAACACTTCTCAATAAACAAATTGCGTTCGTTGCAATTAGCGTATTCCAACCTTGTAACTCGTTTTATTTCACTATTTTTGAAATTTACAAAATGGAGCGCTTTTAAAAAGTAAGTTTTGAGTTGAAAGGAAAACACTTTATCAGCCTTGTTCACGATAGATGGGAAAACACAGATTTCAAGTTTTTCTCTCTTATTCGCGATAAAAGGGAAAAACCATTTGCAGGTTTTTCCCTTTCTGTTCGTGATATAAAAGGAATGAAACAAAAATCTATTACAATTCCTCCACATTCTCAACTACTTTTCCGTCTCTCCAGATGCGCTCCAGATCATAAAACAGTCTGTCATCGCGGGAGAAAATGTGTACGATCAGATCGCCGTAATCCATCAGGATCCATCCGGCAGTCTGATAGCCCTCGATCTGACGGCACTCATGACCGGCTTTGCCGAGTTCTTCCTCTACATTATCTGCCATTGCCTTTACCTGGCTGGCGTTGCTTCCGTCTGCGATGACAAAGTAATCAGCCAGTACAGATACTCCATGAATATCAATGACGCGAATATCTTCGCCTTTTTTATCTTCCAGCGCCTTTACGGCAAGTTTGGTCAGCTCTTTTGCTTCCACGGGGATTATCCTCCTCATTATTTTATTTAAATCCTGTTAATGTGTCTATTGATGAACATGACGTTCATGATAGTATTCCCAGGTCTGTTCGGTTGTATCATCCTCTGCCGTGCCCGTTTCCTTTAAATAATTGCGAGTGCTGTCCAGAATCTGATACAGCGCTTCGTCCAGATCTTCAAATGCAAGACGGCGGAGCTTCGGCAGATTTGGCGCCTTATCACGGCGCGGTTCGATGTAATCGGCTACGTACAGGATCTTGTCTAACAGGGACATCGCCGGTTTTCCGGTCGTATGGCAGGCGATTGCAGATAAGACCTCTGGATCGGTAATACCATACTTGTGTTCTGCCATCCATGCGCCTAATTTTGCATGAATCACAGCCGGAGCCCGCAGTTCGCCTTCAGTCAGTTCAATGCCGTGCTCCTGGCATTTGCAGATGATAGTCGCATCATCATAGCGCTTTGCACAGTCGTGGAGAAGTCCAGCCATCTCCGCCTGATCCAGATTGGCACTGTAACGCATTGCCAGAGCCATGCATGTGTATGAAACACCCAGCGTATGTTCATAGCGCATCGGGTTCAATTTCTTTTTCAAATGCTTCCGTATCTCTGTAATTCTTTCGTCCATTACACATTTACCTCCTGATACAAGCCGTGCTGTTCGATATATTGACAGACTTCCTTCGGCACCAGGGAACGAACGTCTGCTGCGTGTCCTGCCCGGAAAGCCGCGCGGATCTCCGCCGAAGCGACATCCATTTCACGGCAGTGAAGACGCAGAATATGCGCCTGATATTTCTGGTTTAAATAGGAAATCTGCTCATCCAGCGAACGATCCGCCTCCTCATGCTCTCTTGCTGCCGCCAAAAATGTGACGGCTGGAAGAACATATTCGGGATGATACCATTTTTCAATGTCCATAATTGAGTCTGCGCCCGCGATAAAGAAAAATTCAACATCCGGATATTCTTCTTTCAATAAGCGAAGCGTGTCTGCTGTGTAGGTATTTCCGCCGATTCTGCGAAGTTCAAAATCAGACAGCTTAAAATAAGGATACGGCGCGATCGCAGCTGCAGTCATTGCCAAACGGTCCTTTGCCGCTGTGATCGTATGATCCTTTTTATGCGGCGGGATCCTGGAGGGCATATACCAGATGCAGTCAAGATCATATTCTTCATACGCCTGTCTTCCCAACATGATATGTCCATTATGGATCGGGTCAAATGTTCCCCCCATAATACCGATCTTTTTCATCGTCATCCGTATCCTTTCTGTCAGAGATTCATTCGCAGAATGCAGCTCCTTTATTTTGGCAGAACGATCTTACGTTTCTTCTCGTCCTTTGCCTCTTTATAAAGAACAATTTTCTTGCCGATTACCTGTACTACCTGTGCGTGGGTACGCTCAGCCAGAACGGCTGCCAGCTCATTGCCGTCATCGACGCAGTTCTTCAGAATATTCAGTTTAATTAACTCGCGGGCCTCCAGCGCCTCTGCCACAGCAGCGGTCAGTTCTGGCGTCAGGCTGGATTTGCCGATCTGGAAGATCGGATCCATGGTCATCGCGAGACCTTTTAAATAAGCTCTCTGTTTGCTTGTCATAAAATCTATCTCCTGTTAAAATTCAAACTCAGATCCAGTGTGGATTTCTGAGTTTGAAATATTGTAAATGTGTAACTATTCAGTAGGTCTGCGCATTTACTGCGCTGACCGTACGAAAACATGGACCAGCAGGGAAAAATCCCATTGCCGTAGGCAATTTTTAATGGATTTTTGCGCGTGACTGTGAAGGTACTGAACAGTTACGTAAATGTCAATTATTTATAGTAATCAAATTCAAGACCATACATACGAACTGTATCGCCCTCTTCGATGCCAGCCTCTTCCAGCTCAGCCAGAATACCGCTGTCCTTTAAGAATTTCTGGAAGAACTGGAAGCCCTTCTCAGAATCAAGGTTTGTGTAACCAAGCATCTTCTCGATCTTCGGTCCTTCTACCACATAAATACCATCTTCATTGCGTTCCACGGTATACGGAAGATTCTCGCCCTGATACTGGTACTCAAATTCTTTTTCGAAAATAACTGGCTTGCGGTCAACCGTTTTCAGCAGATCATTTACATGGTAAAGGAGCTCTTTTACACCCTGTCCGGTAACTGCAGAAATGGCAAATACCTGGATGCCTTCCGGCTCAAATTCGCGTTTTAAGCGCTCTACCGGGTCTTCCCAGTCCTCTTCGCCGGTATTGTAAATCGAATCTACCTTGTTGGCAGCAATCACCTGCGGACGCTCTAAAAGCGACGGATTATATGCTTTTAACTCCGCATTGATGGTACGGATATCTTCAACCGGATCACGTCCCTCGACGGATGCCGCATCCACAACATGAACGAGAACCTTGGTTCTCTCGATATGGCGCAGGAAATCATGTCCCAGACCGATTCCCTGGGAAGCACCCTCGATGAGCCCCGGAATATCTGCCATGACAAAGCCTTGTCCATCCTGCAGATCAACCACGCCAAGATGCGGGTTCAGCGTCGTGAAATGATAATTGGCAATCTTCGGACGTGCATTGGAAACGCGTGAAAGCAAGGTCGATTTACCGACGTTCGGGAAACCAACCAGACCAACATCTGCGATTACCTTTAATTCCAGCTGTATCCAGAGTTCCTGTGCCGGCTGTCCCGGCTGTGCATACTTCGGAACCTGCATCGTCGAGGTCGCAAAGTGCATATTTCCAAAACCGCCCTTGCCACCTTTTAAAATCACTTCTCGGCGGTTCTCGCCGGACATATCCGCGATTACCTTACCGGATTCAAAATCCTTGATAACGGTTCCTTCCGGAACCTTGACAATCAGATCCTCGCCGTCTGCTCCGTGACAGCGGCGCTTTCCGCCCTGCTCTCCGTCGCCAGCCACATATTTGCGGACATGACGGAAATCGGTCAGGGTATTCAGTCCGTCGTCCACTTCAAAAATGACATCGCCGCCGCGACCGCCATCGCCGCCGTCCGGACCGCCAGCAGCTACGAAAAGTTCCCGGCGGAAGCTGACATGACCGTCGCCGCCTTTTCCGGATCTGATATAAATTTTTGCACTGTCGGCAAACATAAATACCTCCTTCTGATCTGAAAAAAGCTCCATACAATCCGTATGGAGCTTCTTTATAATTATTCGTTAATTGTTCTCGGGTAAACAGAAACCTGCTTTTTGTCTCTGCCCTTTCTTTCAAACTTTACGACGCCGTCAACCATAGCGAATAATGTATCATCTCCACCGCGTCCTACGTTCACACCTGGATGAATCTTGGTTCCGCGCTGTCTGTAAAGAATGTTGCCAGCTAATACGAACTGTCCGTCTGCTCTCTTCGCACCAAGTCTCTTGGACTCAGAATCACGACCGTTCTTTGTGGAACCAACACCTTTTTTATGAGCGAATAACTGAAGGTTCATTTTAAACATGCGTTACACCTCCCTGAATCGAATTTTAATGTATTTATCTCCATAACTCTCCGCGATATCGGTAAGTCCAAGTATCAGCGAATCCATCAGGAGTTTTGATTCCGCACTTACAGTACCGGTAAAATGAAAAATAAACTGACCTGTCTTTTCATCCACACTGCCCTTAAAACTGTCATCGGTAAATTTCTCCACCGAATTAGCCATATTGACAGTCAGAACGGATACAGCCGCACAGACAATATCTTTGCCGTACTCATCATATCCAGCATGTCCCTTTACTTCCACTCCCGTGGTACATCCTTTGGAATCGGAGTATACGTCTACTTGAATCATTTCAATTAAGCGTTGATCTTTTCGATCTTAACTTCTGTAAAGAGCTGTCTGTGACCATTTTTCTTATGGTAGCCAGTTTTTCTCTTATACTTGTAAACGATAACTTTTTTGCCTTTGCCTTCTTTAACAACTGTTGCGGATACAGTAGCACCCTCAACGGTCGGGCATCCGATCTTCATCTCACCGTTGTTAACAGCCAGAACCTGATCGAAAGTAACAGCTTCACCTGCAGCAGCACCGAGTCTCTCAACTTTGATTACATCGCCCTCGGCAACCTTATACTGCTTACCACCTGTTGCAATAATCGCGTACATCTGATGGCACCTCCTATTATCATTACTCGCCAGCTATGGCGGCTTACGCACTTTTAGCCTCGCTGTGCGGCACACTTAGATATTCTAGCATCGGAATATGGATCTGTCAACGGTTTTTTCTTGAATTTAGGAGAAAATTTTAAACCAGTGTTACGGATAAAGCTGCTTTTTCCAAGTCCTCATAAGTACCACCAAATTGTTCAAGGGCTTGTTCCTTTGTTAGTATGCCTTTTTCAATCAGGTTTAAAAGTATTTTAGCCTCACCAACCTTCTCCCCTTCTGCAAACTCCGCCTTCCGTATCAATTCCGTTTCCCTCTTCTCGTCATACTCAAAAATACACACCTCTATCGCCTCCGCTCGATTCTTCCTCAGAAACTCTGCCAATATATTTTCATCAATACATTCCGTCACAGCCTTTTCAGCTGCCTGATTGATATCTTTGTATTCAATCGCATACCGCCGTATTTTATGAACCAACAGCATATACTCTTTCAACAACCGGCAGGTTCCCAGGATCTCCAGATTTTTATCCAGATTGATATTTAAAACCTTCACAAGCAATTCCAGCTCAGGATGTTCTGTCTTCTGCATGAACGAATGTGACAATTTAAGCAGACCCTCCGCCTCCCGCTCTTTTTCTCCATTGTAGAATACTACAAAATGCGGTGTCGGCAATTCCACCAATGCCGATGCGTACAAGGTCTGGTTCCGGACCAGCATCTGGTACTCTTTTGCCACATAGAACAGAAAACGCAGTGGCATATTCGGATTCCATGTCGATTGATGTTCATATAAGTTTAACTGCATATCCAGCAAAAATGCCTGATCGTTTTTCATATTCATATATACAGCATTTTTCAGCGTCACAATCTCCAATTCTTTCGGATCTGTATAATGCGAATGATTCACTGCATTGTACAGACTCAGCAGATTCTCCCTTGTGCTGAACAGCATCCGGAACAGCGTGTCCTTGTGATTTCTCCGCACCCTCATTAAATTCCCCATAATTCTCCCCTTTCTGACAGGAGAATCTGGCTTTTCTGAGAATCCCCTGCTCTTTCGTATTGCCAATTTGGATAAGCATAAGATTTCTCAGATTAATAATTAGAATATAAGATTGCTTGAATTGCAGATAAAGAAATATATATGCTTGATGAGTCAAATGTAACACATCTGGTTCGGATATGCAAGTACGAATTTTGCAACTATTTATTCTGTAAATACGCACAAACATATAACGGGTGTATTTCCTGTATGTGAAATGATACATACAATATAGCTAAAAGCGATTCTATATATTTGTGCAAAAATAAGGAAATATTTTTCAAAACCATATTATGCATAAACATATTTGTATACACTTGGAGATTTTAAACCTGGTAGCGGGGGAAGGGGAAAATAGCAACTATCTTTAAGCCAGTTCCATTAAATGATTGATATAAAATTTCATCTAAAAAAACATAATCTAGTTCGTTATCAATGTCTGCAACAAAAAAATGTTCCAGATTGATGGGTATTTCTGTCGCTGCTCTGGTTAGTGGCTGCTCCGTTTCCTCTGCTGCGGATACATTGTTTATAGGCTGCATATTGGATAACGCTTTTTGTGACAATGTTTCATTTGCGCTGACGCTTCTATTTTTACTGGTATGACTGGTAATAAGGTACATGAGAGTGAATCCACCAAAACAAATCATAAACGACTGCCATCTGAAAAAGTTTACATGAAAATTCCGATTAAAAAATAGATTCAAACACACCCCAGCAAACGCACCACCCAGACCAAACAGAAATGCTTTGTTTGAGAGCGAAAAATCAAGCGGAATTGTATCCGTTTTTTTCGTTAGCTTTTTAGCACAAAAATATCCGATTCCATAGAAGTCTAAAAAATATAAAATATCCAGTATGAAGCTCATCCTGTTTCCATAATAAATTTTATAATAGAAATAATGAAATGGATTCCATTTAACAGAAAAATTGATATTGACTTACCAGTTCATGAAAGTAAACAGGCAATTTGCACTATTATATAAGGGCAATTTGCCTGTTTAAAGGATTGTCTTTATTTCATAATCACTCTACACTGCTTCTTATGACAGCAAACTTTTTCCCAATCTCCACTAGAACCCTGGACGTCTTCTCCAATGACGCCACCGGAATAAATTCATATTTTCCATGATAGTTATATCCGCCGGTGCAGAGATTCGGGCACGGGAGCCCCATGTAGGAGAGGCGGGCGCCGTCGGTGCCGCCGCGGATCGGAACGACCTCCGGCTCGATGCCGCAGGCTGCCATCGCCTCTTTGGCGGTATCGATCAGGTACATGCACGGCTCAATTTTTTCTTTCATGTTGTAGTAGCTGTCCGTTACTTCGGCGATCACGGTGCCCTTACCGTATTTGCGGTTCAGAAAATCGGCGGCTTCGGCGAAAAATTTCTTTTTCTGTTCAAATTTTTCATGGTCGTGATCGCGGATGATATAATTTAACTGCGCCTCTTCTACATTTCCGCTCATTTCATCCAGGTGATAGAATCCCTCGTAACCTTCTGTGTACATCGGATTTTCGAAGACCGGCAGCAGGCTCTGAAATTCCATGCCGATGAGAAGGGCATTTTTCATCTTGAGCTTCGCATCTCCCGGATGGATGCTGGCTCCCTGAATCCGGACTTTGCCGGAAGCGGCATTGAAATTTTCATATTCGATCTCGCCGATCGGACCGCCGTCTACCGTATAAGCAACCGCTGCACCGAAGTCTTTCACATCGAAACGATCCGCGCCGCGTCCGATCTCCTCGTCCGGCGTAAATCCAATGCAAATCTCGCCGTGCGGGATCTCCGGGTGGCTCAGGAAATATTCTGCCATCGTCATGATCTCCGCCACGCCTGCCTTATCGTCGGCGCCCAGAAGCGTGGTTCCGTCGGTTACGATCAGATCCTGACCTTTTAAGTCGGCTAAAAACGGAAATTCTGAAACTTTCATGACAATTTGTTTTTCTGCATTTAATACGATATCTTTGCCGTCATATGCCTGGACGATGCGCGGCTTTACGTTTGTTCCGGTTAAGGACGGCGCGGTGTCTATGTGGGAAATGAAGCCAAGTGCCGGGATGGTGGTTTTCTGTCCAACGCCGGATGCACCGTGAGCAGAGGTACTGCCTGTATTATCCGGAATGCGTGCAAACAAGTATCCGTACTCGCTCATCCGCACATCGGATGCACCCATTTCTTCCAGCTCGCGTTTCAGCTCATTGGCTAACAGAAGCTGTTTTTTTGTGCTCGGGCAGGTGTCATATGCCTCGTCTGACTGCGTATCATATGATACATATTTCAAAAAACGTTCTACGGCTGTTGTCATGAAAAATCATCCTCTCTTTCTCCTAAATCCCGGCTCAGCGGTTCCAGATAATGGACTAATATATCCCGGTGGCTTTTGATGCGCCACGTTTTATCCATTTCCTCATATGTAAAACTCTTCCGTCCGCCCTGCTGCATCCGCTCCCAGTATGCGTCCAGATGGAAAAATGGCAGGTAGTAAAGTTCATCCCTCTGTGAAAAATATATAATTAAGAAAGCAATCCCGCCCTGCTCTTCAAATTCCCGCATAAATGCGACCTGATGCGGATGGACGTTCTGCAGTGGAAATGTATCTGCCGCGCATTCTTTCGCATCAAAGCAGACCGGGACGCCCTGAATCGCGCCGATGTAATCGACGGTACTCTTCTGGTCGAAATACGCCAGCGTGATATGGCGGCTGGTTTTATCAATCGAGACGGGTGTGATCGGCGTCGGGATTTTCTGGATCAATGCCAGCTTTTTCTCACGGTAAAGATCGTTTGTGTGGTTTATCATATCCTCCAGGGTTGAACCACGAAGTCCCCGGCTGTTCCAAGTCCCCATGTTGTTGCTCCTCCACTTATTTTTTTGATTTTTCGCACAATTTAAAATTTACGGGCGATGATTGGCTGGGCGTTTTGGAGCTGATTTCATCATCTCTTCCATCTGTTTCATCTCCGCTGGCATAGGCGCGGTAAATTCTTTGCCCGCCAGATATGAAAGCGGCTCGGAGATCGTTTTCGGCATTACCAGCCGCCACGCATGAAGCATCTGCGAACGGACGCCGAAGCGTTTCTTCACTTCCTCATTGACCCGGGGATCGCCGTACTTTGGATCCCCGGCGATCGGGTGTCCGATGGAAGCCAGGTGGGCGCGGATCTGGTGGGATCGTCCGGTAATCAGATGAACCTCCAGAAGGGTATATCCATTTCCAGATACCAGCGGTCTGTATGCAGTCCGGATCGGCAGACTTCCAGGGGTCTCCTCTTTTCGGATCGACACCTGATTCGTCTTTTCATTTTTCGTCAGCCATCCCTCGATCCGGGCTTCGCCTTTTACGATTCCCCGCACGACGCAGACATAATATTTTCCCAGACTCCGGTCCTTGATGACCTCGGACATGATCTGCAGTCCCGGCAGGGAACGTCCAGCTGCCACTATGCCGCTTGTGTTGCGGTCGAGGCGGTTGCAGACGGACGGACGGAAGCACGCCAGGTCCTCTTTCTTTAATTTGCCGGAATCCAGCAGATAGTCAATCAGGTATTCAACCAACGATTCATCCGTCTCTTTCGCTTTCTGGGACAGCATTCCAGATGGCTTATTGATCAGTAAAATATATTCGTCCTCGTAGACGATATCGAGCTTTTTCTTTTGAACCTTCTGAATCTTCACTTCCGAAAATTTCTCGATCGTCTCCTCTGCCAGAAACAGCTTGATCTCATCGCCCTCGGTCAGATGTTCGGAACCGTCGCATTTTTTTCCGTTCAGGGTAATATTTTTCTTCCGCATCATTTTATAAATGAAGCTTTTTCCCGCCAGATTCAGATATTTTGCCAGCAGCTTGTCCAGGCGCTGCCCCGCCTCATTTTTAGATACTGTCAGCATCCGCATGGCTGCCGCCTCCCTTTTTTACATCGATAATCCTTTTATTACGCGCACACCGTACTCTACAGTTCCATCGTCCTCATACTCTGACGCCGGTTTCAGGCTGTGAATCCGCTTGTCAAAGGTGCTGCGTGAGGTCACGATTTTCAGGTTCGGATCCAGTTTGTTAGCCTTTAACAGTTCATTTAAACCTGCCTCCGCGCGCTTTACATTCAGCTTTGGATTAATGCAGTACACATAGATGCCGGTCGGGTGAACGACGGTCACATCGGACGGAATCACATCTTCCGGTGTCGTCAGAACCAGATCATAGAGAACTTCAAATTTTTCCTCATACGGCATATATGCCTCATGAAACGCCTGCTCCGGTGTATGGTATTTGAAAATGGCAATCAGCGGGGAAGCGAGATTCGCCGCCGGAAGTACCGTGACGATCGCCATGACCGTCAGAATTTTTTTGATGGAATCATTGTCTGTAAAAGATCGCCCAACCAGCTGTGCGATGATAAATAACGCCAGAAGTGCGATGATAAAAAGCTGTTTCCGCTTGAAATGATTGCGGTAGCCGTAATCGCCTTTTTTTATCTTTTTCACGGTGTAAAAATCCTTTCTATCATGTTTTTATTGAATGATACTAGCTTTTTGTCTGATTTAATGGTTTAACGCCTGCATCGCGCGCAGAATCCACTCATGCGGAACTATCTTGCAGAGCACAAAGAATGCCTTCATCCATACACCGTAAATCGACACGCTTTTTCCCGCCATACAGTCGCGGATGGCAAGTTTTACAACTTTGTGCGGATCTGCCATCACCAGACGCTTATAAAGAGGAATCTCCCCGGTTGTCTCGGCAATGTCGAAAAATTCGGTTTTGACCGGTCCGGGGCAGACCGCCGTCACGCCGATTCTGCGCGGGCGGAGTTCTTCCCGCAGGGCGCGGCTGTAGCTTAAGACAAATGCCTTGGTTGCCGCATAGATGGCAAATCCCGGCTGCGGCAGAAAGGAGGCTGCTGACGCGAACTGGAGAATCCGGCTGTTTTCGCTCATATAGGGAAGCACCATATGCGTGACCGCGCACAGCGCCTCGCAGTTGAGCTCTACCATTCCCGTTTCATCGTCAAGCGGCAGGTTCCCGACCGTTCCGATTTTACCAAAGCCGGAAGCATTTACCAAAAGCTTTACGTTGGGCTTGCGCGCCGCCAGCTCGTTTTCCAGCGTCTCCCGCTGGGATGCATCCGTCAGATCGATGGCGAAACACCGCGCCGGGATGGGCAGCGTCCGTTCCAGCTCCTGCATCCGGTCCATCCGGCGGGCAATCAGCCAGACTTCCTGAAGTCCCGAAAAGCGATCCGCCAGCTGTCTGGCTGCCTCGCGCCCCATGCCGGAAGAGGCACCTGTAATTATCGCAATTTTCATGAGAAATTCCTCCCGTCTCAAGTATGTACGCTCGGAGTCGTTCCTGCATTCCGAGCGTACATACGTTTTATTTCTTCTTGTGCACGTTCCGGATGGTTTTTTTCTTTCCGCTTCCGCTGCTCTTTCCACCTACAGCGCCGCCAAATCCCCCCGCATTTCGTCCATTTTCATTTACGCCGGTCTGTTTGTGCCCGGTCATACCGCCCACAGCCGGTCTTTTGGCGTCTTTTGCACGATTGGCAGCAGCCGGTTTTGTCGTCTGGCTGCCATGATGCGTCCCTTTATATCCGCCAGCCGCGAAATCGCGTCCTTTGATCTGCCGCGGACGGATCAGGCATTTCTTATCAAAACCGATCAGATCCGTTCTGCCTGCCAGACGGAGTGCTTCCAGCACCAGATCATAGTTTTTCGGGTTGCGGTACTGGATCAGCGCACGCTGCATCGCTTTCTCATGCGGGTTGGTCGGCACGTACACCTTTTCCATCGTGCGCGGATCATATCCCGTGTAATACATACACGTAGACAGTGTGGATGGTGTCGGATAGAAATCCTGCACCTGCTCCGGCATGTAGCCGAGGTCCCGCAGATATTCTGCCAGTTCGATCGCCTCCTTGAGCGTGGAACCCGGATGGGAGGACATCAGGTACGGAACAAGGTACTGCTTCATTCCCAGCGAGTCATTCATTGCAGTATATTCCTTCATGAACTGGCGGTAGACCTTATTCTCCGGTTTTCCCATCCGTTTTAATACATTATCCGATATATGTTCCGGCGCTACCTTGAGCTGTCCACTGACATGGTACCGACAAAGTTCCCGCAAAAATGCCCGGTTTTTCTCCGCCAGCAGATAATCGAAACGGATGCCCGAACGGATAAAAACTTTCTTCACCTTCGGAATCGCCCGCAGTTTCTTTAACAGGGAAATATAATCGCTGTGATCGGCATTCATATTTTTGCACGGCTGCGGGAACAGGCACTGTTTGTGCGGACAGGCGCCGTAGGTCATCTGTTTTTCGCATGCCGGGTGACGGAAGTTTGCCGTCGGACCGCCGACATCGTGGATATACCCCTTGAAATCTGGTTCCTGGGTCAAAAGTTCTGCTTCCTGAATAATTGATTCATGGCTGCGGGTCTGCACGATGCGTCCCTGATGGAAGGTCAGCGCACAGAAGCTGCATCCGCCGAAACATCCACGGTTGCTGATCAGGCTGAATTTTACTTCCGTAATCGCCGGAATACCACCCGCTGCATCGTAACACGGATGCCAGGTTCTCATGTATGGAAGTGCGTAGACATCGTCCATCTCTTCCTGCGTCAACGGCTTCGCCGCCGGATTCTGGACCACATAGAGGCGGTCGCTGTACGGCTCAACGAGACGTTTTCCTGAAAATGGATCCGTATTGCTGTACTGGGTGTAAAAACTTTCCGCATACGTCTTTTTATCAGAGGAAACCTCGCGGTAAGACGGCAGACGGATTTCATCGTAAACGGAATTCAGATTGTCTGCCTTATAAACGGTTCCTTCAATGAAGGTGATATCCTTCGCCTCGATGCCGCTGGCCAGTGCATCCGCGATCTCCACGATCGAGCGCTCACCCATTCCGTAGGAAATCAGATCTGCCTGGGAATCCAGCAGAATGGACCGTTTCATTTTTCCGGACCAGTAATCATAATGTGCCAGACGCCGCAGGCTGGCTTCGATACCGCCGAGAATGATCGGCTTTTTCGACCAGGTGCGGATCAGGTTAGAATAGACGATCGTCGCATAATCCGGACGTTTTCCCATCTCGCCGCCCGGTGTGTAGGAATCCTTTGCGCGGCGCTTTTTGGAAACAGAGTAATGATTCACCATCGAATCCATATTTCCGGCACTGACCAGCCATCCTAGACGCGGCTCACCCAAAATCTGGATGGATTTCTGATTCTTCCAGTCCGGCTGGGCGATGATGCCTACTTTATAGCCGTGCGCTTCGAGCATACGGCTGATGATCGCGTGGCCGAATGACGGGTGATCGACATACGCATCCCCGCACACGTAGACAAAATCGCAGCTCTCCCAGCCGCGCTTGTCCATATCCGCCCGGCAGATCGGTAAAAAATCATGTATCATTTTATCTTGCCCCCTGTATCACTTCCCGGTAGTCCCGGATATAAAAATCAGCTAATTCTTTCTTTTCTTCGGTCATGGAAAGTGAAAATACGTCCTCGACCGCGCCAACGCGCATACCAGCCCGTTTTCCAGCCAGAATCCCCGCCGGGACGTCCTCAAATACCAGACATTTTTCCGGCTGTACGCCCAGATCCGCCGCTACTTTCAGATAGATATCCGGCGCCGGTTTTCCTGCTGCCACCTCACAGGCAGTTGCCACCACACCGAAATAGGAACGGATATCCAGAGAATCCAGCACGGCTGCTACCATATCCTGTGCATTGCTCGTTGCAATTCCCATGCGGATTCCTTTTTTCTTTAAAAATGAAAGAAATTCCGCAACACCTGATTTCAGCGGTACCTCATGGCGGTATTTATCGATCGACATTTCAATCCAGATCGCCTTGATCTCATCCAGGGTCATCGGCAGCTGGAAGCGATCTTTAAAATAGATTGCTGTCTCGGAAAAGCTCATGCCCTCGATCACCTTCTCAAGATCTTCCGGACAGTCATAGCCGTAACGCTTTAAAAAATCCACATCGATCGCTTTCCACATCCACATGGAATCGACCAGGGTGCCGTCGAGATCGAAGAGGACGGCGTCTACTGTGTTCCAGTTGATTTCAGGAGGTGTGTTATTTTGGGTGTCTGACAAATTTTCGTCATTCGATACACAATTTTGTGAGGTTAGCATTCTTTCTTTTAACGCTCTAATTTCATCTTCCGTCAGCGCCCGGTACTCTCCCGTCGCCAGTGCCTCATCCAGGGCAAGCAGTCCCATCGAAAGGCGTTTCAGGTAAATGACTTCGCCGCCCTCTGCCTCAAACATCCGCTTTACCTGATGAAATTTTCCTTCATGGATGGTCAGGCGCGCCTCGCAGAGGTCTTCTCCTGCGTCGTTCCATTTTTTCTCGATCACAAGCTCTGCCGGCCGTACCGGTGTGCCATCCTTCAGCGTCAGTCCTGCCTGAAAGCGCGCTTCGATTCCTTCTTTCAGTGTTCCCTTTACGCGTGCAAAATAGACCTTATCCACGTGTTTTTTCGGTGCCAGAAGCTCATGCGCCAGCGCACCGTCGTTTGTGATGAGAAGCAGTCCTTCCGTATCAATATCGAGGCGTCCGACCGGGAAGAGGTCTTTTCGCTTTGCTTCATCAATAAGGTCAATGACAGTCTGATAGCGCCCGTCTTCCGTTGCGGAAACGACGCCCTGCGGTTTATTTAACATATAATATTCCGTGTCTGCCCAGCCAACCGGCTGTCCATCCAGTGTAACCCGGGTTTCGTCCGGGAATATTTTTCGGTCAGACTCGCGGCAGACGGTTCCATCGACCAGAACCCGCCCTTTGCGGATCATCTCTTTTACCTGACTGCGTGTTCCCTGCTTCATCTCTGCCAGGAAACGGTCTAAACGTATACTTTTACCTTGTCCCATCACTGCCACCTCCATCCGGGATTGTATTTATTTTTAAGCTGACCGCCCCGTTTCTGCGCCCAGCCAAGCGGAAATCCATCCACACAGATTAGTACAAGACCATCTGCTGCCTCTTCCTCTGCGGCTGTCAATGTCTCGCCCTTTAAATAGCGGATCGTGCGCTCATCCGAGGCATTAAAATTTAAGTAATTTACAAATTCCTGCATCCGCAGGTTCATTGCCAGCGCCTGGGATGGTTCAAACCGCCCTTTTTTCAGTTCTCCGAGCAGAAGTCCGGTACGCAGACAGCGGAGCGGCTTAAAATAACGTGTATTGTCGCCTGCCAGCGCTGCCGGGAGGTAATAGATGCGCTCGCCGTCACGGTAGAATTGCTCCGGATTCCAGGTTCTTACCGGAAGCTGGCGCAGAAGCTCAAACAGGGGGGAAAAATCCTCGGCGGTCTGGTTTTGCGCCACGTTTTTTCCCTTTCCAAACATTTTCCCTTTCGCTTTTCCGGAAGCCATCTGTCTGGACTTACCGTCTTCCGCCACACGGCACAACCGCGCTTCTATTTTCTCTACCAAAAGTGGATCGCTCAATGCTTTCTCACCGGCATTTTCCAAATTCTTGACATTTGCGTCTGGTTTCTCCGTCCGCTTCTCCAACAGCGCAACAAAATGTCCTTCGCCCTCCAGACGGTGCGGAAACAATCTCAGACAGCCCTCAATGCCACGGCTTCCCTCAAAGCCATATTCCGGTTTCTGCGGCACGACCGCCATCTGCGGATATTTCTCCAGAATATACTCGATCGTTCCCTCGTCCTCGTCCCTGTCAAAGGTACAGGTCGAATAAACCAGTTTCCCGCCCGGCGCAAGCATCTGCACGGCACAGTCGAGAATCTGGCGCTGCAGCGGCGCATAATAATCGGGACCTTTTTCGTTCCAGCTCTTTACCATCGACGGATCGCGGCGGAACATACCTTCGCCGGAGCACGGCGCATCGACCAGAATCTTATCAAAAAACTCCGGCAGGATGCCAGCCATTTTTTCCGGTGCCTCGCTCGTTACACAGATATTTCCCGCTCCGAACATTTCCAGATTTTTAAGAAGCGCTTTTGCGCGCGAATTGCTGATATCATTGGAAAACAGGACACCTGTACCGGCTAATTTCGCCGCCAGTTCCGTACTTTTACCGCCCGGTGCCGCGCACAAATCCAGAACCCGGTCGCCCGGCTTGATCGGCAGCCATGCCGCTGGTGACATCGCACTCGGTTCCTGCAAATAGTAGAGTCCCGCGTAGTACCACGGATGCCTGGATGGGCGTTCGCCCTGATAATAAAAACCGTTCTTCGTCCACGGCACTGGTTTCAAATTCCAGTCCGCCGTCTGTGCCATCTCTAAAAACTGTTCCGGTGTCAGCCTGCCCGTGTTGACGCGCAGCCCTGAACGCGGCTCTTCCTCATACGAAGCCAGATACTCCGGGTATTCCTCCCCCAGAAATTGTTTCATTTTTTCAAGAAATTCTTCCGGCAGTTCTCGGTAATCCAATCGTTTTCCTCCTGTTTTTGTCTATTGCTCTGTATATCCATTTATAATCGTGATTCTAAAGACTTTTTCTTCGCGCTCATTCGTTCTTTCTTTGTTCGGTATGCCGGTTTTCAGGCTTCCAAAAGGAATGAGCCATTTTCTGTCTACATATATATAATCTATCTTTATATTACTTTTTAATGATAGAAAGGCGCTCCCATGCCATATATAAAAAAAATATTATCCGCCCTGTTCCCAGCACTTATCCTGTCGCTTCTGCTCTCGCATCCGCGTCTCTCTGCGGATGGGGCACAGAAAGGACTTCTTTTATGGTTCAATACGGTCTTTCCGACGTTATTTCCCTTTATGCTCTTCTCAAAGCTTTTAGCTGAACACGGCGGCGTCCGGCTGCTTCTAGCGCCATTTCACCCGGTTTTGAAACATCTTGGGATGTCTGTCTACAGCGGCTATGCCCTGCTTGCCGGGCTGCTCTGCGGTTACCCGATGGGAATGAAAACTGCCGCCGATTTTAACCGGAAATCGCTGCTTTCGGCACATGAAAAACGGCTTCTGACCGCCATCAGCGCTTCGCCAAGCCCCATGTTTATCGCCGGATATGCTGCACCTAGGCTGAACCCGGCAGTTCCGTCAAACTATCTGGTTCTGGCACTATATACGCCGCTTTTATTGGTTGGAAGTCTCCTATGCATTTATAATAAAGTAACTTCTTTTAGCCTTCAAAACCGATTTTTTTCGAAAGAAACCGGCTCTGTCAAGCCTGCCCGCACAAAATCCACATCTGTCTCCGTTCCCGCTTCCTTCGACACCATCCTGATGGACTGCATCGAACTGCAGGTCCGCATCGGCGGTTTGATCATGCTGTATTCGATCCTCGCTGCCTTTGTCGACGCCTTCTGTTCCGGCACGCTGCGTCTGGTTCTGATCGGGACGGCTGAAATGACAACCGGCATCGATGCGATCGCCCGTTCTGGTGCCATATTCAGTATCCCGGTTCAATCCGGCGCGATGGCGGCATGTGCTGCGTTCGGCGGGTTATCCGGGATCGCCCAGACAAATTCAGTCATACGGGACAGCCGAAAAGACAGAGAAAAAAATGCCGGACTTTCCATCCGGCATTATGTACTGTGGAAACTGGTTCACGCCAGTCTCTCGTTCGTTCTCTTTATTCTGCTGCTTCGCCGGATGCCGCCTGTGTAGCGGCCGCTGCTGCCTCGGCGCCTGTGTTCTCCTCCGGCTCGGTCACGACACTGCCAGCCAGCTCATTACGGTTGGAAGATACGACATCGTAGCTGGACTGCATCGAACTCATGTAAGACTCGAAACGGCTCTGCGCGCCCTCCATCGAATGCTTGATGATGGTCTGCAGGCTGCGGAGCATGTCGTCCGTGTACTGAACGGAACCCTGGCGGATATTGTTTGCCTCTGTGACAGCGTTGTCTACGATCTGCTGTGCCTGTGCATTTGCCTGCTCAATAATGCTGTTTGCTTCTGCATATGCACGCTGCATGATCTCATGCTCATTAACCAGCTCATTGGTCTGGGCGGTCGCCTCGGCTACCATCGCGTCTGCCTGGGAACGTGCCTCCTGCAGAATCGCATCCTGGTTGCTGATGATCTTCTGATATTTCTTGATCTCCTCCGGAATGCGAAGACGCAGTTCCACGAGCAGTTCTTCAATCTCTTCTTTATTTACTAAAATCTTCGTGTTGGACAGCGGCTGAAACTTGCAGCTGTCGATATAATCTTCAATTTCTGTGATGATCTGTTCAATTCTGCTCATAGCTTTTCTCCTTACTTACATTCCCTGTCTTCCTGAAGCGCCTGGTATTTCTCCTGTACTTGTTTTGCAATGACCGGATCGAGAAATTCGGAAATGTCTCCGCCGTACATCGCAACCTCTTTTGCCATACTGGAACTTAAATACGCGTATTTAAGGTTCGTTGTCAGAAACAGGGTATCTATTTCGGGTGCAATCACCCGGTTCATCTGCGCGAGCTGCAGCTCATATTCGAAATCCGTGATCGCACGCAGACCACGCACGATGACCTTTGCGTGATTCTGGCGCATGAAATCGACCAGAAGTCCGTCAAACGACTGCACCTCCACGTTAGGAATGTCTTTTGTCACTTCCTCTAACATCTTAACACGTTCTTCGACAGAAAACAACGGAGATTTTGCGTTATTACACAAAACTCCCACGATGACCTGATCAAAAATTTCGGAGGATCGCTTTATAATATCAAAATGTCCGAGCGTCACCGGATCAAAGCTGCCCGGATAAATGGCTGTTTTCATCTTTTTTTCTCCTTTGGTATTCAAGCTTTTCGGATAAACAGATGTTTATTCGTCTTATATATCTTCTCTTTTTCGAGATGGTATCCCAGTTCTGAAAGGTAGCCGCACCCGGTCTCTTTCGATGCCTCTGTGATGATCATCGTATGTTCATCTGCCAGGGACGAATGCGCCAGATAAGTAAGCACTTCTTTCTCCCAGAGATGGTTGTACGGAGGATCCATAAAAATGAAATCAAACGCACTCTTCCGGTTTTCTATCCGTTTCAATGCATCCGAAATATCACAGTTTAACAGCGTCGCCTTATCAGCTAGGCGGGCCGCTTTCAGATTGTCACGGATGCAGTCCGCCGCTTTCGGATTCTTCTCCACAAAAACAGCTTCTTTTGCCCCGCGGCTTAAAGCTTCGATCCCGATCGCCCCGCTTCCGCTGAATAAATCGAGAAATGTGCATCCATAGATATCATTCTGAATCATATTAAAAAGAGTTTCTTTGATACGGTCCGTCGTCGGTCTCGTATCCATTCCCTCGATCGTCTTTAAAGTAAGCCTTCTGGCACTTCCTGCTATTACCCGCATGGATTTTTCTCCATCTTACTAGAAATATTAATGTATTTTGAACTGCAACCGTAAAATTCACCAAACAGTTTGCGTATTTTTTAACACTACATCTGTTCTATTATAGTATGAGTTTTACTGATATACAAGCATAAAATCGGATCAATACTAACTTTTTTCCCTACATTGTGGGTGTTTTGCCCCAAAATGTCAATTTGCACAAAACCTTCTAGTGTATTTCACTTTTAAGATCCGCATACTGAGAATGTAACAAAAAGAGACACCCGGACAAACGAAAGTTTGAAGGGGCACACGCAAAAAAGGAGGCGTCTGTTATGTCTAGTTCCAACAACACTAACAAAACCAATGTACCGGAAGCCAAGGAAGCGATGAACCGCTTTAAGATGGAGGTTGCCAATGAGATTGGCGTTCCGTTAAGCGAGGGCTACAATGGTAACCTGACCTCCGCACAGGCTGGTTCCGTCGGCGGCTATATGGTCAAAAAGATGATTGAGGAACAGGAAAAAAAGATGGCTGGTAAATAAGGCATCGTAGGGCTCTTCTGAATCTTCGCTGAAACGGCGGAAAAAACGGCAGCAGCATGATTGACAAAACCGGACTTGAACGACCGATTTTCAATCATGCTGCTGTTCTTTTCTGCAAAACATTCATTCACTTGTTTGACAGACAGATTGTATACTTACTTTAGCGATAAAAATGCCGCCAGATTCCCCCTCTTATCTCCCATCACGCGGTGTGAATATAAAAGATCCGGATTGCATTTCGTACATACATTCGTCACAGCCAGATGCTCCGGCAAAATTCCGGCATCCAGGAGCACCAGGCGGTTCGCGCCCCAGAGGTCAAGCTGGTACTTGCCATTCCCCTTATTCATGAGAATCGATTTCCCATTCCAGGAATAACAGGATGTTGAATCATCCTGACTGATTTCTGCTCCAAATTCTTCTTTAAATGCGTCTGCCACATCCTCACTGACCTCATAACAGTCCCGGCAGATGCTCGGTCCGATGCAGACGCACAGATCCTTCGGCTTCGTGCCGAACGCCTCTCCCATCGCCTCGATCGTTTTCTGTCCCATCCGGTGAACGGTTCCCTTCCAGCCGGAATGCGACAGTCCGATGGCATGATGCACCGGATCTACAAAATATAATGGTACACAGTCCGCAAAAAATGTAACCAGCGTCATCCCCGGCACGTTTGTGATAAGCCCGTCGATGTTTTCATAATCGCGTTCCCGCCAGATTCCTTTTCCAGCGTCCGCTTCCGT
Source organism: Clostridium sp. AF35-15 (assembly GCF_003477745.1). Lineage (NCBI taxonomy): Bacteria > Bacillati > Bacillota > Clostridia > Eubacteriales > Clostridiaceae > Clostridium > Clostridium sp. AF35-15. Next base: position 217,579 of record NZ_QUDY01000005.1, read on the forward strand.
AACAAGACGGATATTCGTCGTGTGCGTCTGATGGCTGAGCACCATCTTTGACACATCCGTTCCCAAAATCCGCGCCATTTTCCGGTAATTTTCAAGCACATCGTCCCGGTTGTCGCCACGCGTCAGCGAAAAGTTCATCGTCCCGAAATATCCCTTGCTCGCCCCGCCAAGCCGGGTAGAAAATGCGTGGCGCACCATCCTGGTCTGCTCTAAGAGCGGAAAGGTAAAATAAGCCACTCCCTTTGACTCATGAAGGGTAATTGGTGCCGGATGAACTGTTTTTTGTATATAGGTAAGCGCCATGATTGTCACATCCTTTTTCTGTCTCTTGCTCAAATCTCGTTGTGCAGTTTTTGAATTCTCTCATTTGTAATTATCCGCACCAGAACGCGTCCCGAATTAATCTCACGTTACTGCCAAGCACCGCCACCACATCAAACCGGCACGGCGTGTCCTCGGAAATATGATAACGCGTCATATAATACCGGGCGGTACGAAGAATCCTCGCCTGCTTGCGGGCATCCACTGCCTCCGCCGGATCGCCTTCGTGTTCATCGCGGCGGTATTTGACCTCGATAAAAACCAGGTAGTCTCTATCTCTTGCGATAATATCAATTTCACCCTGGCGACAGCGGAAATTCCGGCAGAGAATCTGATAACCGTGCCGGGTGAGATATTCACACGCCAGAGTTTCATATTCAGTTCCGATGGCACGGCGGTTGAATGAATTTCCATGAAGATGAAAGTTTCTTTCTCCCATTCAGCTCCCTTTCTGTTATTTCATCCCCTGCATCGCGGCTTTCTCGCCCAGCAGCTTCTTCAAAAAGGTTCTCCGGTGGATCGGGCATGGACCATAGGTTAAAATTGCCTCGTTATGCATCTTGGTTCCGTATCCTTTATGCTTCGCAAACCCGTATTCCGGATAGATTTTATCGTACTCCATCATCATATGATCCCTCGTCACTTTTGCCAGGATACTGGCTGCCGCGATCGAGACACTTTTTGCATCGCCCTTGATAATCTTAATCTGCTTTTCCTCCGAAATCCCCGGAATGATGACCGCGTCATTTAAAAAGATATCCGGCTCCTGCGGAAGCTGTGCGACTGCCTGACGCATTGCTTCATAGGTCGCCTGCAAAATATTGATGGAATCGATCACCTCCGGGCTTACAATTCCAATTCCGTAGGCAGCTGCCTTTTCTTTGATTTCCAGAAATAATTCTTCCCGGCATTTTTCCGACAATTTTTTGGAATCGTTCAGCCGCAGAATCGTACAGTCTTTCGGAAGTACCGCGACCGCCGCCACCACCGGACCGGCTAATGGACCTCTGCCCGCCTCATCAATGCCGCAGACGATCCCTGCACTTTCGTACTGATGTTCATAGGCGCGCATTCCTTCGAGACGCGCCAGTTCTGCTTCCAGTTTTTCTCCTGTTAGTTTTCTCATGTTTTCCTATACCTCCGGCACTTCCAGCGTCACGCGCCCCAGTTTGCCGCTGCGGAAGTCATCTAATAGGAAGCCAGCCGCTTTTTTCGTATCCAGCTCGCTGCCCTTTAAAAGACAGGAACGTGCCCTTGCGATTTCACGCAGAATTTCCCAGGCTTTTTTTGTATCTTCGCCGTCCCCAGCCGTATTCTCAACCAGCGTCACACCATACCGCTCTTCCAGGCGCTTTCCGTAACGTCCGGACATATTTTTGATCAGCTCGGCTGCCAGCTCTTCCTTATCCAGAATCTCATCGTTGATCGAGCCGATAAATGCAAGGCACAGTCCCACATTCGGATCTTCAAATTTCGGCCAGAGGATTCCCGGCGTATCGAGAAGTTCCAGTGTCTTATTTAAGCGGATCCACTGGTTTCCCTTAGTAACACCCGGTTTATTTCCAGTCTTGGCGCAGGCTTTTCCGGCAAAGGAATTGATAAAGGTCGATTTTCCGACATTCGGAATGCCGACTACCATCGTCCGCACCGGGCGGTTTTTGATACCGCGGCGGCGGTCACGCTCAATTTTTTCCTTGCATGCCTCCTGCACCAGCGGCTGGATCTGCTTCATTCCCATGCCGCTGCGCGCGTTGATGCGGAGTGCATGGATGCCCTGCTCCTTAAACCATGCGATCCAGCGCTCTGTACAGCCGTCGTCCGCCAGATCCGCCTTATTTAAAAGGACAATCCGTCCCTTTCCCTTCGCAAGCTCATCAATATCCGGGTTGCGGCTGCCGAGCGGCACGCGCGCATCCACCAGCTCAATCACCAGATCGATCAGCTTGATATCTTCCTTCATGGCTCTTTTTGCCTTTGTCATATGTCCAGGGTACCATTGTATCTGCATGAAATTTTCTTCCTTTCTTAGAACCTATCTCGACGAAATCAACCCAAACCGGCTAACCGGCTGGATCCGCAGCCAGACCTTTCCTTTGATCTGCCGGAACTTCACATTTCCCACATTGGAAAAGCGGCTGTCCTCACTGCCGGAGCGGTTGTCACCCAGCAGAAAATATTCGTTTTTATCCAGACTAATCGGATATTCCGCCAGTCCAGCCAAAGCCGCCTTACCCAAGTCGTTCGGGGCGTCTGATTTTTCATTATTAATGTAAATATAACCGTCCTTGATCTGCACCGTCTCACCTGGCAGTCCAATGACGCGTTTTATATTGTAATTTCCCGTTTCTTTTTCAAATACAATAATGTCATAGCGCTTTGGGCGCATCACGCGGTAACTCAGGCGGTTCATCAGAACCTTTTCGTTCTGCGACAACACCGGTTCCATTGATTGACCGCTCACCCGTATCTGTGTCCCCATCGCAAACACGGCGAACCACGCGATCGAAATTACCACCGCGATATCCACGATCCATCCAACCACCAGACGGATGCGGTTTTTATCCTCTTTCAGCTCCATATGTCACTCCCTCTCTATCCGTTCCCCATGAATCATCGCTCATGTCGCAAGCGACCGCGCTCGGCGCGAGAATGTGCCAGGACACATTCTTTTTTATAATAGGAAATCACAAGGAATTTCCTATTATACGAAAAAAAGCTGCTGCACAGCTCCTCCCGCCGCGCCGGACACACATAACCGCATATCCGGATGCACAGCGGGCTGACCTGTACAGCAGCCCCATCCGCTTCAGAAATTATTTTACTAACTCTTTTACCTTCGCTGCCTTGCCGATTCTGGATCTCAGGTAGTTCAGTTTTGCTCTTCTTACTTTACCTCTTCTTACTACTTCAACGTTCTCTACAGACGGAGAATGTAACGGCCAGGTCTTCTCTACACCAACACCGTTGGAGCTCTTTCTAACAGTGAAAGTCTCGCGAACGCCGCCGTTCTGTCTTTTAATAACAGTTCCCTCGAAAACCTGAATTCTCTCGCGGTTTCCCTCTTTGATCTTAGCAGATACACGTACTGTATCGCCTACGTTGAAACTCGGAACGGTTTCCTTTAACTGAGCTGCTTCAATGTTCTTAATAATCTCGTTCATCTTTGTGAACCTCCTTTAAAATCTTTGATGTTCTTAATACGATCTTTTATCCCGTAAAAACGTGCTTTCTGTAACAGCGGAACATCTCTTTATTTCACAGAATATGATTTTATCATAGAAATCCTTGATTTGCAAGGACTTTCTGCTCTCTTTTTTAGAGTTTTTTTGTTTCTTTTTCCTCTTTCTGACGAATCAGCTCTTCCAGATATTTCTTCTCTTTCTTATCCAGAACCGCATCTTTTAAAAGATCCGGGCGGCGTTCCAGCGTCCGTTCGATCGATTTCTGACGGCGCCAGGTCTCGATATTTTTGTGATGCCCGGTCAGAAGTACGTCCGGGACCGCCTTATCCATAAATACAACCGGGCGGGTGTATTGTGGATATTCCAGCAGATTGTCGTGAAATGACTCAAATTCCGCGGATACGTCATTATTTAACACACCAGGCACCAGACGGGAAATGCAGTCGATCATAACCATCGCCGGAAGCTCACCGCCCGTCAGGACATAATCGCCGATGGAGAGATAGTCAGTTACAACCAGCTCTAACGCGCGCTCATCGATCCCCTCATAATGCCCGCAGAGGAACACCAGATCCTCTTCTTCCGCCAGTTCTTCCGCGATTTTCTGGTTGAAAACCTGCCCCTGCGGAGTCAGATAGATCACGCGCGGACGTTTTCCGGTGCGCGCCGCCAGGTCTTCATATGCATCGTAAATCGGTTCCGGCTGCATCACCATACCGGCGCCGCCGCCATAGGGCGCATCGTCTACATGATGGTGTTTGTCCTTCGAGTAATCGCGGATATTGACCGCCTCAACCGAGATCAGCCCTTTGTCAATCGCACGCCCCGTAATACTTGTGTTCAGTCCCCCCATTACCATCTCCGGAAACAGGGTCAGAATATGAAAATTCATCCGTTTCTCCTATATTTATACAGCACTTTCACAACGGTACTTTCATTTTAGGATTTTCATTCCATTTACAGATCCAGCAGACCGTCCATGATATGAACCGTTACAGTGCCAGCCTCCAGATCAACATTCAGGATGCATTCCTTGATGGATGGGAAAAGGTATTCTTTGCCCTCAGGTCCTTCGATCACGTATACGTCGTTAGCCGCTGTCTGAAGGATATCCTTCACCGTACCGAACTCCTCACCCTCGTCCGTCAGCACTTTCAGACCTATCAGATCGGCAATGAAATTCTCATCCGGATTCAGTTTCACCGCCTGATCGCGGGTGATCAGAATATCCTTATTACGGAACGGCTCGCAGTCCTCAATCCGATTCATCTCTTTAAATTTAAGAATGACCATATTTTTGAAAAAACGCACCTGTTCCACGGTCACCGGCATTTTTTCTTTTCCAGTGTCGATATACGCTTTTTTTAATTTTTTAAAACGATTCACATCATCGGTGGTAGGAAATACTTTCACATCTCCTCGCAGGCCATGCGGGGACGTAATCACACCAACTCTCAGATAATCAACCATTCTGTAATCCTCCTGTATAAAATACATGAAAAAGAATGTGCCTTGGCACATTCTCGCGCCGAGCGCGGTCGCTTGCGACATGTTTCTGCTTCGCGCGAGTGCGCATCCTCGCGGAGCGTTTTTTATTTCATAGGACGCAATTTCCTATGAAATAAAAAAGCCGGACACCCTTTCAGGCAGCCGGCTTTTCAGCTTCGTCTGTATTACTGAATCTCTACAATAACTTTCTTGTCTTCCTTGGATGAAGCCGCCTTGACAACCGAGCGAATCGCTTTCGCGATACGACCCTGTTTTCCAATTACCTTACCCATATCGGCCGGTGCAACGGAAAGCTCGATTACAGTCTCGTCGTCTTTGACCGATTCTGTAACCACTACCTCGTCCGGGTTCTCAACAAGTGCTTTCGCGATAACTTCTACTAATTCTTTCATACCTTTGCACCTCACAGGTCAGTATGCTTGATTTACTGGATACCAGCGATCTTTAAGAGTTTACCAACAGTCTCTGTCGGCTGAGCGCCTGTTGCTAACCATTTCTTAGCAGCTTCCTCATCGAATTTCAGAGTGCTCGGCTCTGTGTTCGGATCGTAGATACCGATCTCCTCGATGAATCTGCCATCTCTCGGGGATCTGGAATCTGCAACAACGATTCTATAGAAAGGAGCTTTCTTCTGACCCATTCTTCTTAATCTCATCTTTACCATTTTAAATTACCTCCTGAAATTTTCCTTATTTCCTTAAATTATAAAATATAGCTAATGCACACTGCATCTACTAACACTTGTTTAAAACGGCAGCTTCATCTTTCCAAGCATACCGCCGAGTCCGCCAAGACCCTTGCGTTTTCCGCCGCCTGCCATACCCGGAAGCTGTTTCATCAGCTTTTTCATATCTCCGAACTGTTTTACCAGGCGGTTGACTTCTGCGATGTCCACGCCTGCGCCCTGTGCGATTCGTTTCTTGCGGGACGGATTCATCAGATCCGGGTTGCGCCGCTCTTCGGCTGTCATCGAAAGGATGATCGCCTCCACGCGTCCCATCGTCTTCTCATTTTCATCTAAATCCAGACCTTTAAGCTGTCCCATACCCGGCATCATGCTCATGATGCTCGCCATACCGCCCATTTTCTTGATCTGGTTCATCTGATCGAGGAAGTCATTGTAATCAAATTCTGCCTTCTTAATCTTGCGACCGAGTTCTTTTGCCTTCTCCTCGTCGATCACAGCAGATGCTTTGTCGATGATGGAAAGGACATCGCCCATGCCCAAGATCCGGGAAGCCATACGGTCCGGGTAAAACTGTTCCAAATCGGAAAGTTTCTCGCCCATACCGACATAGAGAATCGGTTTTCCGGTTACCGCCTTGATAGAAAGGGCCGCACCGCCTCGCGTATCGCCATCCATCTTTGTCAGAACCACACCGTCAATGCCGATTTTGTCGTTAAACATGCTCGCTACATTGACTGCATCCTGACCAGTCATGGCATCTACAACGAGAAGTGTCTGATAAACATCCACATTCTCTTTAATCTCAACCAGCTCATCCATCATCGCTTCATCGATGTGGAGACGACCGGCTGTATCGATGATAACCACATTGTTGCCATTTTTCGCTGCGTGCTCAAGCGCTGCCTTTGCGATATTGACCGGTTTGTGGTTCGTTCCCATCGCAAATACGGGAACACCCTGTTTTTCACCATTTTTCTGCAGCTGTTCGATTGCCGCCGGTCGGTAGACATCACATGCTACCAGCAATGGATTTCTTCCCTTTGCCTTGAGCTTTCCGGCAATCTTTGCCGTCGTGGTCGTCTTACCAGCACCCTGGAGACCTGCCATCATGATGACGGTAATCTCATTGCCCGGTTTTAACGCAATCTCTGTCATCTCGGAGCCCATCAGCTTGACCAGCTCGTCGTTGACAATCTTTATTACCATCTGTCCAGGATTCAGGCCATTTAAAACGTCTGTTCCAATCGCCCGTTCCTGTACAGAACTGATAAACTGTTTTACTACCTTGAAGCTTACATCCGCTTCCAGAAGGGCCATCTTGACTTCTTTGAGCCCGGCTTTTACGTCGCTCTCGCTGAGTCGTCCCTTGCCTGTCAGGTTTTTAAACACATTCTGCAGTTTGTCTGCCAAGCTTTCAAATGCCATCAAAAACCTCCCGCATTATAAATCCAATATCTCGTTTGAGATTCGCCCGATTGCCTCAATCAGCGCCTGATTCCGAGTCCGGCTGAATTCTTCCGTCAACCGATGAATCTCAGTTACTTTTTCCTTGGTTTTCTGGAACTTGGCAATCAGCCCAAGCTTTTCCTCATAACCAAGAAGTGTACGGTCACAACGCCGGATCAGATCATGCACACCCTGACGGGTAATGCCCTGTTCATCTGCAATCTCACTGAGGGATAGATCGTTAAATACCACATCCTCATATACACTTTGCTGATGCTTTGTCAGGAGTTCTCCGTAGAAATCATACAAAAGACCCTGTTCAACAATTTTTTCCATTCCTCATCACCTGTGTTATCATACACGATAATCTAATTGGTGTCAAGTATTTTTTCTTTACACCAATCAGATTATCAATCGAATTATTTTTTAATGACGTTCTGTTTATGTTTTTCAAATTCTATCCCCGCACCGGATGGCCATCTTCCTTCGGCATCTTCTTCGCCGCCCGCCAGAAGCAGATCATATGTGCCGTCGCAGTGACCGCCCAGGAGATTGGGTACGACAGATACAGGATCGCCAGCGACCGCTGCGCTGCAAATATGGTAAAGATCCAAATCACTCGCAGTCCGCAGGCGCCGGTCAGAGAGACTAGCGTCGGCAGGATCGAATACCCAAGTCCGCGGATGCTTCCGACCATCGTATCCATCACGCCGCACAGGAAATACGTCGTACAGATGATCGACATCCGGAGCAGTCCATAGGAAATAACGTCGGCGTCTTCTGAATATATCTGCAACAGCCACGGACCGCCGAGGTATGCTGCAAATCCAAGCACCAGTCCTACTGTCACAACGACGCCCTGGCAGGTGGCAAGGATCTTTTTGATCCGCGTGTATTTCTCCGCTCCGATATTCTGGCTCGTAAAGCTTAAATTGGTCTGGTACAGCGCATTCATCGAGGTATACACAAATCCCTCGATATTCTGCGATGCCGTGTTGCCTGCCATCGCGATCGAACCGAAGGAATTGACAGACGACTGAATCAGTACGTTGGAGATAGCAAAAATCGCTCCCTGAATACCAGCCGGAAGCCCTACCTTTATAATAAGAAGAAGTTTTCTCCGGTTGACTCCCAGCTTGGAAAGCGACAGTTTCATCGCGCCATCTGAACGCATCAGGCAGCGGATAACCAGAAATGCGGAAATACACTGGGAAATCACGGTTGCCAGCGCGACACCTGCTACATCCATCTGGAGCTGGGTAACAAAGAATACGTTCAGTGCCGCATTGATAACACCTGCCACGGTCAGGAAATACAGCGGACGTTTCGTATCGCCGATCGCGCGCAGGATTGCACTTCCGAAATTGTACACCATCGTTGCCGGCATACCGGCAAAATAAATCCGCATGTAGATCGTCGATTTATCGATGACATCGTCCGGCGTCCCCATCAGTTCCAGCCAGAAACGTGAGGTAAACAAACCCAAAAAGACCAGAAACAGCCCGCTTATCAGGCTGACCGTGATCGCCGTATGGATTGTCTCGCTCATGTCGCGGTCATTCTTCGCGCCATAATAGCGTGCCACCAGGACGTTCGCACCGATCGACAGACCGATAAAGACGTTAATGAGAAGATTAATAAGGGAACTGGTCGAGCCGACTGCAGCCAGAGACTGGCTGCCTGCAAAACGCCCCACCACGATCACATCTGCCGCATTGAAAAGAAGCTGAAGCACACCGGAAAGCATCAGCGGAATGGAGTATGTAAGTACCTTTCCGAGAATCGGACCATTGCACATATCCATTTCATAGGATTTCGCCATGTTTTTCATCCTTTCGTATCTTAAAAATAAAAGTCCTTTCATTTTTCGAAGGCTGGTCAGTTGATACTATTCTACCCCCTTTCCATGCGCTTTTCAAGCGTTCTTTTAATCGTTGACTTTTTCCCGGCGCGTTTTATAATAAGGGTAGATAATTTACGGCGTAAACTGTCTGGCATCTTCACAGTTACAGCCACTTTACTTATAAGGAGGACATCATGATGAACACACAGCGACTTGAGAAAGTTTTAAAGAAAATGGAAACAGAGGGACTCGAGCAGATGATTATTTCCGATCCTTATGCGATCTATTATCTGACGGGTCGTTTTATTGATCCGGGTGAACGTCTGCTGGCGCTTTACATTAACCAGTCCGGCAAGAATAAGATCTTTATCAATAACCTCTTTACCGTTCCGGAAGATCTGGGCGTAGAGAAATTCCGCTTCTCGGATACAGACGATTACCTGACTCCTCTGTGCGACTGTGTTGAGGCAGGCAAACCGCTCGGTATTGATAAAACATTTGCTGCCCGTTTCCTGATTCCGGTCATCGATCATTCGGGCGCTTCCTCCTACAAGGTCAGCTCCATCTGCATCGATGAGGTCCGTGCGTGCAAGGATGACGAAGAACGTGAAAAAATGCGTGCGGTTTCCGCAATCAATGATAAGGCGATGGCACAGTTCCGAGGTCTGATCCATGAGGGCGTGACTGAGGAAGAGATCGCTTCCAAGATGTTAGATATTTATAAGAGTCTCGGTGCAGACGGATATTCCTTTGAACCACTGGTTGGCTTCGGTGCAAACTGCGCGCTTGGACACCACGGTCCGGACAATACTGTTCTGAAAGAGGGCGACACCGTCCTGTTTGATGTTGGATGCAGGAAGGATGGCTATTGTGCCGATATGACACGTACTTTCTTCTATAAAAAAGTACTGTCTGAGAAGCACCGCGCTATTTATGAGACCGTCCGCCGTGCAAATGCTGCCGCAGAAGCAATTCTGAAACCGGGCGTTCCGCTCTGCGAAGTCGATAAAGCTGCCCGCCAGATCATCGAGGATGCCGGATATGGTCCGAACTTTACCCATCGGCTGGGACATTTCATCGGTCTGGAAGTACATGAGTACGGCGATGTTTCTTCTGCGAACACCAAGGTCGCTGAGGTTGGCAATATCTTCTCCATCGAACCAGGTATTTATGTAGAAGGCGAAGTTGGCGTGAGAATCGAGGATCTGGTGCTGATTACTGAGGATGGATGCGAGATTCTGAACTCCTTCAGCAAGGAGCTGGATATTGTAGAGTAATCACATCGCATCATTTATAACACGATTATAAAAAAGAAACTGTTACAGATGGTATTTCTGGTAATTCCGATTACAAATCACGAATCATCCAGAAAGCCAGCATCTGTAGACAGTTTCTTTTTAGTTTTCTTTAAAAGCTAATTATAATTTTCATTTATAAAAAGGCGTTTTTACGCGTTCAGCTTCTCCGTCATCATTTCATTCACTTTACCCGGATTTGCCTTGCCCTTCATCGCTTTCATCACCTGACCAACCAGAAATCCAAGTACCTTTGTCTTTCCACTCTTGTACTCTTCCACCGTCTTCGGGTTTGCGGCGAGCACATCGGAAACTGCCTGTTCCAGGGCACTGTCGTCATTGACCATGCCAAGTCCGTGTGCATCGACATAGGCGGACGGATCGACATCTTGCTCGAAAACAGCTGTAAATACTTCTTTTGCCGTGTTGTTATTGATCGTTCCGGCATCGACCAGATCGATGAGCTGTGCCAGATGCATCGGGGAGAACCACAGGCTTTCAGCGTCCTCTCCTTTTTCCTTGAGCAGGCGGCTTGCCTCGCCGATCAGCCAGTTTGCCACCTTCTTCGGTTTCTGGCAGAGGGTGGTGGTCTTTTCAAACATATCCGCCATCTTCTTAGACTCAGTCAGAATGCGGCTGTCATATTCAGACAGACCATATTCACTCTGGTAACGTGCCATTTTTTCCGGCTGCAATTCCGGCAGGGCGGCGCGGACAGATTCCAGCCACTCATCGCTGATGCAGACCGGCGGAAGATCCGGATCCGGGAAATAACGGTAATCTTTCGCATCCTCTTTGGAACGCATCGCATAGGAGTATTCCTTGTTGTCATCCCAGCGTCTCGTCTCCTGGATGACCTTCCTGCCCTCTTCCAGCAGCTCAATCTGGCGGGCGCGCTCGCCGTCGATCGCACGGGCAATCGCCTTGAAAGAGTTCAAGTTCTTCATCTCGGTTCTCGTACCAAATGTCTCACTTCCCACCTCACGAACCGATAAGTTGACATCGGCACGCATCGAACCTTCCTGCAACTTGCAATCGGATGCGCCCAGATACTGTACCAGCAGGCGCAGGCGTTCGAGGTAGGCAATAACCTCATCAGCACTCCGCATATCCGGCTCGGAAACGATCTCGATCAGCGGCACGCCGCTTCGGTTGTAATCAACCAGCGAGCAGTCTTCCCACTCGTCGTGAATCAGCTTTCCGGCATCTTCCTCCATATGAATTTCATGAATACGAATTTTCTTTTCACCGGCAGGCGTGTCGATCGGGATATAGCCGTCGTGGCAGATCGGGAGATACAGCTGGGAAATCTGGTAGTTCTGCGGGTTATCCGGGTAAAAATAGTTTTTCCGGTCAAATTTACAGAACTGGTTGATACCGCAGTTTGCCGCCAGACCGACAGACATCGCGTATTCAACAACCTTCTTATTTAAAACCGGCAGAGAACCCGGCATACCGGTACAAACCGGGCAGGTATGAGTATTTGGTTTTGCTCCAAATTCGGTGGAGCAGCCGCAGAAAATCTTGGTTTTCGTCGCCAGCTCTACGTGTACCTCCAAGCCGATGACTGTCTCATATTCTTTCTTCATCTTATCTGCCCTCCTTGTCTGTCATAACCGGAAGCTTCCATGCACCTCTCGCCTTTTCGTATGCAGATGCCGCGCCAAACAGCTTCTTTTCCTGAAAGCAGTCTGCAATCATCTGAAGCCCGATCGGAAGTCCCTTCGAATCCAGCCCGCACGGAACTGAAATGCCCGGAAGACCTGCCAGGTTGACCGAAACAGTATAAATATCGCCCAGATACATCTTCATCGGATCGGAAAGGCTGTCGCCCAGCAGCGGTGCCGTGGACGGCGCTGCCGGTCCCAGAATGACATCGTATTTCTCAAACGCCTTGTCAAATGCCTGTTTAATCAATGCTTTTGTGCGGAGTGCTTTCAGATAATATGCATCGTAGTAGCCGGAACTCAAAACGAACGAACCGAGCATGATACGGCGTTTTACCTCTGGTCCAAAGCCCTCGGAACGGCTCTTTTTATACATTTCATGTAAATCTTCATATTCCGGTGTGCGGTAACCGTACTTCACACCGTCAAACCGGGACAGGTTGGAGCTTGCCTCCGCCGATGCAATGACGTAATATGCTGGGATCGCATACTCAACCATGCCTAAATCAAAAAACTCCACTTCTGCCCCGCGTTCTTTTAACGCCTCAGCTGCCGCCAGAACAGCTTTTTTTACATCTTCATCGAGTCCTTCGCCCAGATAATCGGACGGAATTCCAATCTTCATCCCTTTTACCTCTCCAGTCAGAGCAGCGGTAAAATTATACGCCTCCCGCTTGACAGAGGTACTGTCCTTTTTATCATAGGAAGCGATCGTCTCCAGAATTGCCGCGCAGTCTGCGGTATCTTTCGCAATCGGTCCAATCTGATCCAGCGAGGAACCATAGGCGATCAGACCATACCTTGAAACCGTTCCATAGGTCGGTTTGATGCCGGTCACGCCGCAGAAGGAACTTGGCTGGCGGATGGAACCGCCCGTATCTGAACCAAGAGCAAAAAAGGTCTCTCCCGCTGCGACAGCCGCACACGAGCCACCGGAAGATCCGCCCGGTACATGCTCTGTATTCCACGGGTTTTTCGTCGGTCCAAACCAGGATGTCTCGGTCGTACTTCCCATCGCAAATTCATCCATATTTGTCTTGCCAAGCAGGATCGCACCGGCTTTTTTGAGGTTCAGCGCTGCCTCCGCTGAGTACGGAGGTACAAATCCCCTTAAAATTTTGGAACTGCACGTTGTCTCAATTCCCTCTGTACAAATATTATCCTTGATCGCCATCGGAACGCCCGCCAGCGGTCCGGTCAGGATGCCATCGTCAATCTGTTTCTGGATCTCATCCGCCTGTGCCAGTGCTGCCTCCTCGGTCAGCGTTACATAAGCATGAACTGTATCTTCATATTTATGAATCCGTTCCAGAGATGCCTGTACCGCCTCCCGGACGGAGATTCGTTTTTCTTTAATTTCTTTTCCCAGCTCCAGCGCTGTTAATTCTGAAATTCCCATCCTGATTTCCTCCATATTGCTGCCTGTATCTCTAATTCTTTTTACTCCACTGTCCTAGGCACCTTGTACTGTTTTTCTTTCTGCTCCGGTGCATTCGAAAGCATCGCATCTGATTCATCTCCATTTTCCACGACATCTTCGCGGAACACATTGTGAATGTCAAATACATGCGACATCGGTTCTACCTCCGAAGTATCAAGCTGATTCAGCATATCGATATACTCAAGCATCCGGCTCATGTCGCTTTTCGCTGCCTCTTTTTCCTCCGGGGAAAGGGAAAGCTTTGCTAAAATACCAACATAATCAATCATTTCATCGTCTATTTTCACTGCCATAAGTTCTGTTCCTTCCTATTATAATATGTGTTATGGACAAGCTCTTTGTTTCATAGGAAATTGCGTCCTGTCACGTTACGGTACCAGACGGCTCATATCTCTCGGGAAGAGCGAAACCTCACGGACATTCTCCTCTTCAAGCAGCTGCATCGTCATACGTTCCAGACCGATACCGAGTCCGCCGTGAGGCGGCATACCGTGTTTGAAGGTGCTTAAATACTGTTCCATTCCCTCGGTATCCATACCGCGTTTTTCAATCTTCTCCATCAACTCGGTGTAGCTGTGGATACGCTGTCCGCCGGTTGTGACTTCCAGTCCACGGAATAAAAGGTCAAAGCTGAGTGTTACTTTCGGGTCTGTCGGGTCATCCATCGCGTAGAATGGACGCTTCTTGGATGGATAATGGGTGACAAACACGAAATCGGCACCGTACTCTTCTTTAAAGTAGCGTCCAATCAGGTGTTCTTCCTCCGGCTCCAGATCGTATGGGTTTTTGATCTGGGTTCCATATTTTTCGGAGGCAAGGCGTTTCGCCTCGGTAAAGGTCACTGCCGGAATCTTCTCTACTTCCGGAAGTTTGACTTTAAGGATTTCCAGCTCCGTGGAATATTCCTTCTTTAAAATTTCCACCATATGCTGAAGAAATCCGGTTTCCATCGCCATGATATCGGTAAAATCATCGATATATCCCATCTCAAAATCCAGTCCGGTATATTCGTTTAAATGACGTTTCGTGTTATGCTTCTCCGCACGGAACACCGGACCAACCTCCATCACACGGTCAAACACGCCGACCATCATCTGTTTGTAAAACTGCGGACTCTGCGCTAACACCGCCGGGCGGTGAAAATAATCGAGTTTAAAGACGTTTGCTCCGCCCTCGGCTCCTTTTGCTCCGATCTTCGGGGAATGAATTTCCGTAAATCCTTCTCCATGCAGGTACTCCCGGAATGCCCGTGCGATTCCTTCCTGAATTCTGAAACGTGCGCGCTCCCGCAGGTTGCGGAGTGTCAGAGAACGCATATCCAGTTTGGCTTCCAGGGATGCGCTCATTTTCCATTTTGATACGGCAATCGGCATCGGTTCTTCCGGTTTCGAGAGGATCCGAACACTCTTTAAACGAAGTTCCATGCCTCTCGGCGCCCGCTCTTCTTTTCGGAGGACACCGGAAACTTCTACGAATGTTTCTTCTCTTAATTCAGCAAAATCCGCGTCGGTCACACCTTTTTCATAGACAGTCTGCAGCACGCCGTCACGTTTCCGGAGAATCACAAATGCGATATCTCCCATGTTGCGGACACTCATGATCGCGCCGTTTACCTTTACTTCCCGTCCTTCCATACCGTCTGCAAACACGGCTGCCAGATCCAGCACTTCTTTTTCCTTTTTACCTGTCATAAATTCCATCGCTGTTTCCTCTCTTTCTCTGCTTTTTGATATGTCCGGGACGGGAATAATGAAAAAGAATGTGCCTTGGCACATTCTCGCGCCGAGCGCGGTCGCTTGCGACAAACTACATCTTCGCGCGAGTGCGCATCATTGGCACGTTAGTGCCTTTTTGTGTAATAAGGGATTCCAAGGAATTTCCTATTACAAAAAAAGTCCCGGAATGACGTTCACTCACATCATTCCGGGACGGGATATTCCCGCGGTACCACCCGCATTTAAAAAGAAACGATTGTTTTTCTTTTTACTCTTTCGCTGCTTAACGCGCAGTCACGTGATGACCTACCTGCGGCGGCTGGCGGGGTGTCCAGTGTCGCTCTCAGTCATCCGGCTCCGGAGTGTTCCCTATTGTCCCGCTCCCTCCTGACACGGCTCTCAGCCGGTGGCCGCGTCTTTCTGTCGGATTCTTCGAAACAGAGTCTCCATCTTTGCCTTTTAAAAAAGTGGGCACGAATACCATGATTATCATGGCATCCTTGCCCACCCCGTTGGATTCAATTTTTTATGTTCAAACTATAAACTATTTTTCTGAGTTTGTAAAGAGGTTTTTTAATTTTTTTTCACGCAGTAATTCTGTATGGAATATGTCAGCTTCGCTGACCAGTATCACGCGCCAAGTCTCACGGATGTTCGACTTGAATAGAAGAAATCTTGTACAATATTCTCCCTTGAAACATTTTTTCAAAATTCGTGTGCAAATTGTATTGACATTCAGAATTTTTCGTGTATACTACTACACATAAAAGCAAGGGCGCTTCGAGATGATCGAGGTGCCCTTTTCTTTATGTAAAATGTGTCAGAGCACATTCATCTTACGTAGATTTAATCATCACAAAATCGCAGACATAAAACCTGAAAGGAGACATGAGTTATGAAAAAAAACATCCCTGAACTGTATGGAAGTCTTGTATTCAACGACAAAGTCATGAAAAGCAAATTGCCGCGAGATGTTTATAAGGCACTCCGCAAAACGATTGAAAATGGCAGCCATCTGGATCTCGACATTGCAAATGCAGTCGCAGTTGCAATGAAGGAATGGGCCGTTGAAAATGGTGCAACTCACTTCACACACTGGTTCCAGCCGATGACCGGCATCACTGCTGAGAAGCACGACAGTTTCATCAACCCGGTTGGCAATGGCGAAGTTATCATGGATTTCTCCGGCAAAGAGCTGGTAAAGGGCGAACCGGATGCATCCAGTTTCCCATCCGGCGGACTTCGTGCCACCTTTGAGGCAAGAGGTTATACAGCCTGGGATCCAACCTCCCCGGCATTTATTAAAGACGATACACTCTGCATCCCGACCGCATTCTGTTCCTACAGCGGCGAGGCACTTGATACCAAAACCCCTCTTCTGCGTTCGATGGAAACCATCAACCGCGAGGCGCTGCGTGTCCTGAAACTCTTCGGAAATGAAGATGTGACCCGCGTTGTCTCCACCGTTGGTCCGGAACAGGAGTATTTCCTGGTTGATAAAGAACTGTTTAATAAGAGAAGCGATTTGAAGTTCTGCGGAAGAACTCTGTTTGGCGCACCAGCTCCGAAAGGTCAGGAAATGGATGACCACTATTTCGGCGCTCTCCGTCCGAGAGTTTCCGCTTTCATGAAAGAACTGGATGAAGAGCTCTGGAAGCTCGGTATTCCGGCAAAAACCAAACACAACGAGGTAGCTCCAGCGCAGCATGAACTTGCCACCATCTACACGACTACCAATGTGGCAGTTGACAACAACCAGCTCACTATGGAAATCATGAAACGTGTGGCAGAGAAACATGGCCTTGTGTGCCTGCTCCATGAGAAACCATTTGAGGGCATCAACGGAAGCGGTAAACACAACAACTGGTCTTTATCGACCAACACCGGCGAAAACCTTCTTGATCCAGATCGCGATCCGGCAAAGAACTTACAGTTCCTTCTCTTCCTGTTCGCAACGATCAAGGCAGTCGATGTCTACGGCGATCTGCTCCGCGTATCAGTTGCAACTGCTGGAAATGACCACCGTCTGGGCGGCAACGAGGCACCGCCAGCTATCGTGTCTATGTTTATCGGAGATGATCTGGAAGCAGTTCTCGATATTGTGGAAAAAGATCTCGAGTCTGAGGCAAAAGAAGTCCAGACCATGAAGCCGGGCGCAAAGGTTCTGCCGCACTTTATCAAAGATACAACCGATCGCAACCGTACTTCTCCGTTTGCCTTTACCGGCAATAAATTCGAGTTCCGTATGCCAGGTTCCGCTCTCTCTGTATCGGAACCGAACATTGTCATCAATACAGCCGTAGCTGAAGTTTTAGGCGAATTTGCAGACCGTCTGGAAGGTCTTTCAGGCAAGGCTCTGGAGGCAGAAATCCATCTGCTCTTAAAGGAAGTGCTGCGTGATCACCGCCACATCGTATTCAACGGCAACGGTTACACCAGCGAATGGGTAGAGGAAGCTCACAAACGCGGACTCTTCGACCTACCGAGCTGCGCAGAGGCATTTCCGCGCCTGATTGCTGAGAAAAACGTAGAACTGTTCCTGAAACACGGCATCTACACCAAGGAGGAACTCTTCTCCCGCTACGAAATCAAGGAAGAGAACTACATCAAGACCATCAACATCGAGGCAAAGACGATGCTTTCGATGATGAAGAAGACCTTCCTGCCGTCCGTCCTCTCCTACTGCAAGGAGCTGGCTGAAACCGCCGCAAAGACAAAGGCAATCCTGCCGGACGCACCGATCAGCGCCGAGAGCAAACTGCTTGAGAAGCTGTCCGGTCTCTACACCGAGATTTCCGAGAAAACCGAAGCACTGGCAGAGGCTGAAAAAGCGGCAGAATCCATGGAAGATAATATCGAGAAGGTTACATATTTCCACTATACGATTCTTGCCAAGATGGATGACTTGAGAAGCAGCGTTGATACCGCAGAAGCCCTGATTCCGGATTCCTTCCTGCCGTATCCGACTTACGATGAACTGCTGTTCTCCGTATAATCTGACATGTCAATATTATGACTTGATTGAAAAATCGAGAAAAATGTGTTATGATTTGGCTGCAAAATATTGGTATATTGTCTTTTATACTGATATTTTGCAGTCAATTTTGGGTTCTTATCCCTGTTATTTTCTTATCATTCAGGTATCTTGAATACAAAGGAGGTTTATATCATGAGGGAGTCACTCACATACGAAACCGGGCTTCGTGAGGAATGCGGCGTATTTGGAATGTTTGACCTGGAGGGCGGCGATGTTGCCAGAGATATGTACTACGGACTCAGCGCACTCCAGCACCGCGGTCAGGAGTCATGCGGCATCGCAGTCTGTGACACGAACGGTCCAAAGGGCGTTGTCAACTGCTACAAAGGGCTGGGACTTGTCAATGAGGTATTTCATGAGGAGACGTTAAAACGCCTCGGCGGCAATCTGGGAGTTGGTCATGTCCGCTACTCCACAACTGGTTCTTCTACCATCGAAAACACACAGCCACTGGTACTTAAGTATTTTAAGGGAACACTCTGTCTGGCGCACAACGGAAACCTGGTAAATGCGTTTGAGATGCGCCGCCAGCTTGAAGAAACCGGCGCAATCTTCCAGACGACGATGGATTCAGAGGTAATCGCGTTCCACATCGCCAGAGAACGTCTGGCTGCCCCGACCGCTGAAGAGGCAATCAAACGGACCGCGGCAAAAACACGTGGCGCTTATGCCCTGATTATCTCCAGCCCGCGCAAGCTGATCGGTGTTCGTGACCCATTTGGTCTGCGTCCTCTCTGCCTCGGCAAAAAGGGAAATGTCTGGATCATGGCATCGGAAAGCTGTGCCATCACCTCGGTCGGCGGCGAATTTATCCGTGATATCGAACCGGGTGAGATCGTGACCATCACCCGCGACGGCGTTTTTTCTGATAAAAGCCTGCAGCAGGAAAAACGGGCGCACTGCGTTTTCGAATACATCTATTTTGCCCGCCTCGACAGCCACATCGATGATGTGAGCGTCTATGAGGCAAGGCTGCGCGGCGGCGCGGCTCTCGCACATTCCTTCCCTGCCGATGCCGACCTCGTCGCCGGTGTACCGGATTCCGGCCTGACCGCCGCGATGGGATATGCGAAGGCATCCGGCATTCCATATGAGATTATTTTCCATAAAAATAGCTATGTCGGCAGAACATTCATCAAACCGACCCAGGAAGAACGCGAAAATAGCGTCCGTATCAAGCTTAATATTCTGGAACCGGCTGTCAGGGGAAAACGCATTGTCCTCGTCGATGACTCCATCGTGCGCGGTACGACGATGAAAAACCTGATCCGCATGCTCAAAAAAGCCGGGGCGAAGGAGGTTCATGTGCGCGTCAGCTCCCCGCCATTCCTCTTCCCCTGCTATTTCGGCACCGATGTCCCCTCCAATAAACAGCTCATCGCCAGCAGCCATTCCGTCGAAGAAATCTGCCGGGAGATCGGTGCGGATTCGCTTGGATATATGCCGATTGAAGATCTTGAGGAGATGGCAGGCGGACTGCCGCTCTGTACGGCATGTTTCACCGGAAACTATCCGATGGATGTGCCGGATGGGGAGATTAAGGATGCATTAGAATAAATATTGCGCAAATGAAAAAGAATGTGCCTTGGCACATTCTCGCGCCGAGCGCGGTCGCTTGCGACATGTTTCTGCTTCGCGCGAGTGCGCATCATTGGCACGTTAGTGCCTTTTTATGTAATAGGGAATTCCAAGGAATTTCCTATTACATAAAAAAGGGCTCTCACCGAGTCCTTTTTTATCCCTCACACTTTTTCACGTTTTGTCAAAACTTTTGTTTTTGTTTAAAATGTCTTATATGTTTTTATACATTGGATGACGGACGGTTGTTCTGCGCTTTTAACGCTTTCAACTCGTCAAATACAACATCGTTCAGAACCTTAATGTAGGTTCCCTTCATACCGGACGAACGGGACTCAATAACGCCTGCACTCTCAAACTTGCGGAGTGCATTGACGATAACGGAACGGGTAATGCCGACTCTGTCTGCAATCTTGCTGGCTACCAGAATGCCCTCGTTGCCTTCCAGCTCATCGAAGATGTGGGTAATTGCTTCCAGTTCGGAGAAGGACAAGGTGCTGATCGCTGATTTAACGATCTGGATCTTTCTTGTCTCCTCTGCATTCTCCTCGTTGACAGAACGCATCATCTCAAGTCCGACAACAGTGGTTCCGTACTCACTCAGGATGATATCGTCGATGTCGTACTGTGCATCTGATTTGTAGATGAACAGAGTACCCAGTCTCTCACCGGATATATCAATAGGCGTGATGATCGCCTGATACTTCTTCACGTTCTCCTCGGCGAATCCCAATGTGGCAAGGTTGACATTTTCCTTCGTTGACAAAACGCTTAAAAGGCGTTCATTCAACATACGGTCAACAAAACCGCCGACCTGATCCTTGATCAACTCTTCGATCTCATCCACACCCTCATGAATCGCAACTCCGAGTACTTTACCTTTCTTGCTGATTACGAGAATATTGGATTCCAGTATGTCACTGAGGACTTCACAAATGTCATTGAACACAACCTTATGAGA
This sequence comes from Clostridium sp. AF35-15, assembly GCF_003477745.1. Lineage (NCBI taxonomy): Bacteria > Bacillati > Bacillota > Clostridia > Eubacteriales > Clostridiaceae > Clostridium > Clostridium sp. AF35-15. The sequence continues at coordinate 238,262 of NZ_QUDY01000005.1, forward strand.
ATGGTTGTTGTGCAATAACTTATTAATTTTTCTAGTTTTGTCCAGTAATTGAACGCTCATTTTACCAGTTACCTCCTTTGCCTTTATCGTAAATTAGAATTCGATCCTAACCTGTAAGAATTGTAACACGATTTTCGTATAATAGCAAGAGTTTTTCTGTATTTTTCATTTTTTTTAATAATTAATATCTATTTCAAGAGTTTTTATGAGTTTTTTACAAAACCGCAGGCTTCGTTAGAACAAAGAAGCTTATTTCCCTTTTCGAGCATAATATGTCCACATTTCGGACACATTTCTTTTGACGGTTTCTGCCAGGTCATAAAATCGCAGTCCGGGTTATTTTCGCAGCCGTAATATCTTCTGCCCTTTTTCGATTTACGGATGACAATCTCACCACTGCATTTCGGGCACTTCACGCCGATCTTTTCCAGGTACGGCTTCGTGTTTTTACAGTCTGGGAATCCCGGGCAGGCAAGGAATTTGCCGTGCGGACCATACTTAATTACCATGTTGCGCCCGCACTGGTCACAGATCACATCCGTCACCTCGTCAGCAATCTTGACGCTCTCAAGCGTCTTCTCCGCTTCTTTAACCGCCTTGTCAAGATCCGGATAAAAGTTTTCGATAACGGTCTTCCAGCCGATCGTGCCGTCCCCGATGCTGTCGAGCAGGTACTCCATATTTGCCGTAAACTGCAAATCGACGATGGATGGGAACGCCTTCTTCATCATCCGGTTGACTACCTCGCCAAGCTCCGTCACATAGAGGTTCTTATTTTCCTTCGCTACATAGCGGCGCGCGATGATTGTCGTGATGGTCGGTGCATAGGTACTTGGCCGTCCGATGCCCTGCTCTTCCAGCGCCTTGACGAGCGACGCCTCTGTATAATGTGCCGGTGGTTGTGTAAAATGCTGTGCCGGTTCTAACTGGTTTAAATCCAGCTTCATGCCTGCTTCCAGCGACTCGTTCAGAACGCCGTCGGTCTCCTTATCCTCGTCCTGTGAATAGACGGACATGAAGCCGTCAAATTTGATTTTGGACGCCGACAGGGTGAAAAGCTCCTCTCCGGCTGCTACCTTGACGGAGGTTGTCTCGTAAACCGCCGGGCGCATCCGGCTCGCCGTGAAGCGCTTCCAGATAAGCTGGTACAGACGGAACTGGTCTCTGGAAAGCTGTTCTTTTACCTGTACCGGCGTCAGTGTAATGTCGGTCGGACGGATCGCCTCGTGTGCGTCCTGGATCTTGGCGTCTGATTTTGCCGCCGCCGGCGCCTCGGACACGTAACTTGCCCCAAACTGGTCGCCGATATAGCTTCTCGCCGCCGCATCTGCCTCTGCCGCGATGCGGGTGGAATCGGTACGCAGGTAGGTGATCAGACCGATTGTGCCGCGTCCCTTGATATCCACGCCCTCATAGAGCTGCTGGGCAAGGCGCATCGTCTTCTGCGTTGAGAAATTCAGCGTCTTGGATGCCTCCTGCTGCAGCGTACTGGTCGTAAACGGGATCGGCGCCTTCTTCACGCGTTCGCCCAGCTTCACATCGCGCACTTCGTACTCACAGCCCTCCAGACGCTTCATAAGCGCCTCCACTTCCTCTTTGCTGTGAATTGCCTTCCTGCCGTCCTTATCGCCGTAATAATGGGCGGTCAGCTTCTTTCTGGAGCCATGTACGTGGAGCTGTGCATCCAGCGTCCAGTATTCTTCCGGTATAAACGCATTGATCTCTTCCTCACGGTCGCAGATCATACGCAGCGCGACCGACTGCACACGACCGGCGCTGAGTCCTCTCTTGACCTTCGCCCAGAGAAGCGGGCTGATGAGGTAACCCACCATACGGTCAAGCATACGTCTTGCCTGCTGTGCATCCACCAGATTTTCATCGATGGCACGCGGCTCTTTTAAAGATGCCTTGACGGCGTTTTTTGTAATCTCATTGAAACTGATACGGTAAACCTTTTTATCTTTCTGTTCATCCAGCTTTAATGCTTTCATCAGGTGCCAGGAGATCGCCTCTCCCTCGCGGTCCGGGTCAGTTGCGAGATAAATCTTATCCGCTTTTTTAACCTCTTTACGAAGACGCGCCAACACATCGCCCTTTCCCCGGATGGTGATATACTTCGGCTCATATCCATGCTCTACGTCCACTCCCAGCGTGCTCTTAGGGAGGTCGCGCACATGACCGCCGGAGGCGTCCACCTCATAGTTGGAACCCAAAAATTTTTTAATTGTCTTGACTTTCGCCGGAGACTCTACAATAACCAGATTTTTTGCCATAACAGACCTCTATACAATCTTCCTAACGTAATATTGATTCATTGGCTGCAGGATCAATCCCTGCATTTCCAGATTTAAAAGCGCAGTCATGCATTCCCCTGCTGTCACCCCACAGCTTTTCATGACCGCTTCCAGATGTTTCGGTTGTGAATCTAGGCAACTATACACCATTTTTTCCGACTTGGCAAGTGCATTTACTGATTTTATTGTTTTTTTACAAGAATTTTTACATTTTATATGGAAGAAATCCAACACATCCTCCGGTTTCGTCACGATCCCCGCTCCCTGTGCAATCAGCCGGTTGCAGCCCTCACTGAGCGGATCGATGCGCCGTCCCGGCAGCGCAAATACCTCTTTTCCCTGCTCCAGCGCCAGATCCGCCGTAATCAGGGAGCCGCTTCTTTTTCGTGCTTCCACGACCAGCACCAGATCGGAAAGTCCGCTGATGATCCGGTTCCGGATTGGAAAATGGGATGCCGTCGGCGGTACACCCGGTCCATATTCTGACAATATGCCGCCTTGTTCACGGATGCGCGCATGCAGTCGGATGCCGGATGGCGGATAACAGGTGTCAATCCCACAGCCCATCACGGCATACGTCAGTCCGCCGCCATCCATCGCGCCCTTATGCCCCGCCTGATCGATCCCCAGCGCCATGCCGCTCACTACCTGCACGCCGTTTTCTGCCAGAATCCGGCCGAAATACTCTGCCTCCTGTCGTCCATACGGCGTACAGCTGCGCGCCCCGATGACTGCCGCGGATGGTTTCGCATCTTCTGGAAGCATTCCACGCACAAACAGCCACATCGGTTTATCATAGATATGCATCAGGCGCTTCGGATATGCCGCCTCACCGCACAGAATGAAACGTACCCCCTGTTCCTCCAGCCTATCGTATTCTTCCACGCGCTGTTTGAAGAGCAAAACCGCTTCCTCCAGCCCCTTTTTCATAGCCTTTCCGAGAAAGGAACATATAAACGGATCCAGTTTCTTCCTATTATATAAAACCCGCTCATAGATTCCCTCAAAACTGCCGCACGATTCATATAATTTAGCCGCCGTCACCGCGCCGATTCCATCCACTCTCGATAACCAGTAGGCATGGATGCGCTCACGGTCGGAATACTGCATATTTTCTGTCAGAAGCACTTTTTTATGCGGCTGTTCCTGTATTTTTCCATATAGTTCCTGCATAGAAAGCTGAGCATTCTGTACATTGCTATCTTCTTTTCCTATTTCCATATCTTTCCCCCTATATATGTCAGATCGACTGCCTTTTACCTTCAAGAATGCCTCGGCATTCTTGCTGCGAGATGCGCGTCATGCAAAGCATGACATACTTCTTTTGCGCATCTTAAGCAATCCTGCCGGAGGCTATATCAGATGGGGGATTGGCTCCCACCACTGATACTAATTTGCTTCTCGCCACCTGAAGAGGTGGGAGTCATCTCACATCTGATATAACAATTACAACCCTTGTTAAACTTTTTATTCTTTCAATCTTTTAGACATGCTTCTTTTCAGAGACTCCCCCAATATTTTTTTTCAAAACTCCGGAATCCTATCGCCTCCGCTAACTGCGTCCGCCCGATCTCCGCCTGTCCATCCAGATCGGCAAGTGTGCGCGCTACTTTTAAAATCTTTCCGTGTCCCCTGGCACTGATTCCCTGCTGCCGTTCGACCTTTTCCAGAAATACCACATCTTCCCCGGATAGACGGCAATACTTTTCGATCTGGCGGCGTGTCATCTGGCTGTTGTAGGAGATAGATTCGTCTGCAAACCTCTTTTCCTGTCGAGCGCGCGCCTCCATGACGCGGGCACGCATGACAGCGGAGGAATTCCTCTGCTCCGTCTGTGGAAAACTCCCCTCATCTATACTCTTCTCTGAAGCCATCATACCCAAATCCTGCCGCGGTACTTCCACCCCAATATCGATCCGATCTAAAAATGGTCCCGAAACGCGGTTCAGATACCGGCGGATCTGGGTTGGAGTACAACGGCATTTTCCCAAATCTGGGAAAAAACCGCATTTGCAGGGATTCATCGCCGCCGCAATCATCGTTTTTGCCGGAAATACAACCGTCTGGTTGAGACGGGAAACCGTGATGCTTCCTTCCTCCATCGGCTGACGCAGCAGATCCAAAATTTTCGGCTGAAACTCCGTTAACTCATCTAAAAAGAGGATTCCCGACAGACGAGCCGTTCAATAACAATTATCGAAACGCTTTCACCTGAAAAAGTCATATACGACCATATTTCAAAAGCTATCCCCACGGGGTACTATCTTCTACCCTGGGGACGGGGCAATTACCCCGTTTTACCCCATCACAAAGCAGAGGGGTAACATAGCCTTATTTCAAACATAAACTGGGATTTTTTTGTGAATACAAAATCAGAAAAAGAATATGAGTTTCTTCTATAATAAAAAAGAACTTATAAAATGGTTTGAGGGCTTGGTCATCAAATTGTAACCTTACCCTCATTTATTATACACCACCAAACACCTGTTTGGAATCTTTTTTTTGTTTCTATTTCGTTGTATTTTTTGTGAACAGCCTTACTGCTCTGCTCGTTCCGGGGCGTAGACAGTGAAAAGGTCAATGTAGTCATCCTCCGAAGTCGGACCTTCCTCCATGTCATACCGCACATAGTAATCCCGAATCATGTAACCTCGGTAAGGGTCAGATAAGGTATAAAGCTCTCTGGTAGAGAAATCAACCAGGCAATATCCCGTGGTACCAAGTCTGCTGTCATCGCCATTGTTCTTCTGATCTACATAGAACTCCACCACTTTGTCCAGGCAAGTCTGGCAAAGGGAATCCTTCAGCTTATCGAAGTTCACCTCATCTTTGGCTTTGTAGTAAATCTCCGCATCGCTATAGCCACGGTTCGACATTCCAGTAATCATCACACTTCCGCAACCCTCGCCATAAGAATTGACCCTCGTACTCGTGCCACTTTGACCGAACACTTCATTTCCGTCATCGTCAAAAGCTCTGACTTCGGTATCACTTATAGACAGGTCGTTCAGATGGATAATTCCTATCGAGTCCTTTTTGCCATAATACGACATAAGACTGCCACCTCCGTTGCCGCAGATGGAACAGTCCTCTTGACCAATATTGGACTCTACGGATAATTCATATTCTGGTTTTTCTGGCTGGATTGCAGACTCCGCAGATGCACTGGATTGTCCGCAGCCACAAAGCAGACAGGTCATAAGCATTGTAAGGAAAAAGGTTTTCCGTTTCATGGTGTCCTCCAAACGAAATAAGGACAGCCGCAACATCAGCCATCCTTACTTTCTTACGATTCCTTGCATATATGCTTCTACCAACGCCTTCTCCTGCTTGTTCATAGCATTCCAGGTGGTGAGAAGGCGTTTCTGCTCTTCTGTCAAATTTGGCAGTTCATCGTCCTCCGAGAAAAATTGAGCAAGGGTCATATCCAGCCCTTTGCAAATTTTCTCCAATGTCTGTATGGTTGGAACACTCTGCCTATTCAGCAGTGTGGAAATCGAAGATTGCGAGATGCCAGATTTCTGGGCAAGGCGGTATCTGCTCATTTGCTTCTGTTCACACAACTGTTCTATTCTGTCAATGATATAGTTCTCAGCCGACAAGTAATCTACACCTCACTTCCGAAGTCTTTACCCATATTGTACTTGGAAATGGGGTTTCTTATTAGATTGCCACTGACGAACTACTTTACTTTGGAGTTGCGATATATGTAGGTAAAAAAATAAGGTTGCGATTCCAGTATAGCATAATGCTATCGGCGCGAAAATACTTTCGCACAAAATACTTCGGTATTGCTATGCAAGTTGATACGCAATGCCGAATTAGATATAATTTTCTTTGGCTCTGCTATGCAGGGTACGGTACTGGTAACGACCCACCAGGATAGGAAGGGGGTGTTTCAACTGAAAGGGAAATTAGAGTTGTCTGCGAAATGGCAAGGGTCATCAAAAGCCGAAAAGCGAAAGGCTGCAAAGAACCGTATTAAAAACGCTTATGATAATGAAGCGGAGGTAGAGATCGTACCTGCCGTGTCCGAGCTGGAGGCGGACAAACCAAAAATCATACGGGTTGCAGCCTACTGCCGAGTCAGCACTGATGAAGATGCCCAGGCTGGTAGTTATGAATTGCAAGTCCAATACTATACCGAACTCATCACCAGAAACCCGGACTGGGAGTTAGTAAAAATATATGCCGATGAGGGTATCTCCGGCACAAATGTCACCAAACGAATGCAGTTCCAGGAAATGATACGAGATTGCTACGATGGAAAAATCGATCTGATTATCACAAAGTCCATCAGCCGCTTTGCTCGTAACACCTTGGACTGCATTTCTTATGTCCGACAATTACGAAGCCTTGAACCTCCTGTGGCAGTATTTTTTGAAAACGAAAATCTGAATACCACTGACCGAAGGAACGAGGCTTTCATCGCCATGCTCAGTAGCGTGGCACAGGGTGAGTCAGAGAATAAATCCGAAGCTATCAAATGGTCAATCAAGCGGCGGTTTCAAAAAGGACTGCCACTCTGCCCGACTTGGGCACTCCTCGGCTATACCACAGACGATGATGGAAATATGAATGTTGTGGAAGACGAAGCCGCCGTGGTTCGCTTCATCTATGAGAACTATTTGGATGGGTGGAGCGTTAAAGAAATCGCTGATGAATTGACACGGCTCGAAATCCCCACTGTCAAAGGAGTGGGGAAATGGAGTGCCGGAACGCTCTATAGTATGCTCCATAATGAACGCTACTGCGGCGATGTCGTTATGCAGAAAACCTACACACCAGACTGTTTATCCCACCGTTCCGTAAAGAATCGTGGTCAAGAACGCAAGTACATTATGCGTGACCACCATCCGGCTATCATACCACGAGAGCAATGGGATGAGGTGCAGGAATGCTTAAAGATCCGGCGGAGAAAGCACAAAAAGCAAATCCGCCAGGATACGTCCGTGACTCTCCAGTTTATTAGACGCGGGCGAATGAAAGGATATCTTGTACTTGACCCGCACTGGTCAAAACGTGATGTACCAAAAATCCAAGAAAAACTACAAAAGAGAGGTAATGTAAAATGTTAGAAAATTTCCAGGTAATCGAGATCAAAAAGACTGTAGCAAAGAAAGAGGCTCCGCTGAATGTTATCGTGGAGCCGAAACGCATCCGCTTTGTCAAAGCTGTCGTTGAGGTGCTGGGCTACCCAGCGTATGTCCGCTTCCTGTTCAACCTGGAAACCCGCCAGTTCGCCGTACAGGTCGGCAAAGGCAATGAGGGCAACACGGTCAAGTTCTCTAAGGCAAAGGAGGAACAGAAAACCGCTGTCCTCTTCCAGAACGAACCGATGATGGAAGTAATCCGTGGTGCTATGAAGGAATGGGACCCGGAAACCAAGTATATTATGACTGGCGTTTACTCCAAGGAGGATAAGGCGGTCATTTTCGATCTGGCAAAGGGTATCCCTTATGCCCGGAGACACCTTAAGAAAAACATCGAAGAATAAGCACTAAAATAGTAGCCCTCCCACAACGGTTTGGGGGTGGGCTGCTACCCTTTATTCTGTCACTTCGACCGCAAGCTGTGTCCCGTCAAGGAAATGGAACTCCAGCTCGCCGCCATGCCGGACAATCACATAGTCCAGAACCTTGCCGACCAGCAAAAGGTCGATTTCTTTCAGTGGTTTCATCTTGGTAAGCTCCAGCATCTGCTTTGCCCTGAAGCGTTCCAGAGCGTTGCCGTTTTCAGCCTGTGCTTTCCAAGTTTCTGTGAACTCTGCCCGGTTCTCCAGAATGCCATTCCACGCCATGACAAAAGCCACTTGCAAATCCGATTCTTTCAAGTTCTCGCTGTGGCAAGTGACCACACCTTTTTCTCGATAGCGGTTGCCACACTGCCAGACCTTGTAAGTGTTGTTCAGGCGGTACCAGGTACGCCGCCAGAAAACCTTGCCGCACTCTCCGCACAACACTCGGTTGGAAAAGGGCTGCTCATCTGTGTAACGCCCCATCGTCCGCAGACTGTGAGCTGTCATATAATTCTGCCGCCGTTCCAGTTCAAGCTGAACCGCATCCCAATACTCTGGGTCGATGATAGCTTCATGGTCACCCTTGACATGGTACTGTTCCAGTTGACCTTCGTTCTTCACGGTCTTTTTCGTAAGGTAATCGGAAGTGAAAGTCTTCTGCAGAATGGCATCGCCCATATATTTCTCATTCCGTAAGATTCCAAAAATCGTGCTGGCCTGCCACTTTGCTTCGCCCATGCATCCCGGAATTCCTTCATCCCGAAGGCGGCGGCTGATAACATCAGGATTGATGCCGTTCATGAACTCCGTATAAATCCGGCGCACAATCGCCGCCTGTTCCTCGTTGATGACCAGATTGCCTTTCTCGTCCTTGTCGTAGCCCAGAAAACGGTTCGTGTTCAGATGCAGAACCCCCTGTTTGAAAAGGGACCGGATACCCCACTGGCAGTTTTCCGAGATGGAACGGCTCTCGTCCTGTGCCAAGGAAGAAAGAATGGTGAAAAGCAGCTCACCAGAACTGTCCATCGTGTTGATACCTTCCTTCTCAAATTGGATTCCGATGCCCAGGTCTTTTAGCTTTCTGGAGTAATTCAAGCAGTCCTGCGTGTTACGGGCAAAACGGCTAATGGATTTTGTGATGATCAAGTCGATTTTTCCGGCTTCGCAGTCTGCAATCATGCGGTTGAAATCATCTCTGCGTCTGGTGTTGGTGCCGGAGATGCCTTCATCAGCATAAATGTCAGCCAGTTCGTAGTTCGGATTCCGATTGATGTATTCGGTGTAGTAGGTCACCTGGTTTTCAAAGCTGTTGATCTGCTCTTCATGGTCGGTGGAAACTCGGCAATAAGCAGCCACCCGGATTTTTCGGTCTGTCACAGTAGCTCGATTGCTCAGGCCACGCCGTGCAGGAATGTGTACGATTTCTCTTGCCATATAAATCAGTCCTCTCTTTTGAATGCGTCATATTCATCTTTGGGGTAAGCGGTAAACCGCCGCATCCCATATTCATCTTCATATTGAACCGCTACAATCGGCTCTGTAATCTCACCCCAGTCGTTTGCCACTTCTGCAGGTAGCCAGATTCCCTTGCAGGCATCCTTGCCGACCTTGAGGTTTGTTTTGCAAGCCCAGTATTCGTTTTTGCCCTTGCCCCATTTATGAATCAACTTCTCACCGCAAATGGGGCAGTATATCAGATTGGAAAGTGGGTAGGTATTTCGGCTACTCCGTGGCTTGTCCGGCTTTGGAGGGGCTGGCTTTTGCAGATGTTCGCTCCGTTTCCGCAAAATTTCCTGCACCTTGTCCCACTGTTTAGGCGGTACAATGGGTTGGTGGTTCTCTGCAATGTACCACTGGTCAACCTGTCCTTCATTCTTGCGTTGCTTGCGGCGGCTGTCCCTATAGGTCTTTTGCAAAATCAGATCACCCTTATAGGAAACATTATGGAGAACACGGAACACCGCCGTGTCATCCCAATCCCCACCAGCACACCCTGGAACACCATTTTTATTGAGGTATTGCTTAATCTTGCTGGGCCAGATGCCTTGCTCCGCCAAGTCGAACATCTGCCGCACAACTGCGGCTTTTTCCTCATCAACTACGATGTCACCCTGGGCATTGGCTTTGTATCCGAAGGTGCTTTCCAAACCGTGGGCAGGAATTCCACTTTCAAATTTTCGCTTATAGGTCATCTTCGCATTAGCGGATGCGCCTTCACTCTCGGCCTGGGCAAATGCTGCAAGGATGGTCAACATCAACTCACCTGCGCCGGACAGCGTGTTGATGTTCTGAATTTCAAAAAAAATACCGACACCTATGCTTTTCAGTTCTCTGGTGAACTTGAGCACAGTTTCGGTATTTCTTGCGAATCGGGATATGCTTTTTACTACGATTAAATCTATATTGCCAGCCCTGGCATCCTCTATCATCTTCTGAAATCCGGGGCGGTTTTCCTTATAGCCAGAAATGCCCTGGTCAGAGTAGATGCCAACGAACTCCCATTCTGGATTGGCGGTAATAAAGCCTTTGAAATAGGTGGTCTGGTTTTCCAGGGAGTCTTCCTGTTGAAGACTGTCAGTGGATACTCGCACATAGGCGCAGACCTTTTTCTTCTGCTGGTGTACTGCCTTCGTGGGCTTGATTACCTTAATTCTCATGCTCTGTTCCTCCTTCCTTTTGTGGTAGTCTATATATCACTCTACGCCGCCGATTAGTCAAGCAATAGCCGTGCTATTTTTCGGTGAATTTTTGTGTGTAAAAAAGGAAGCCCGGCAGCTCATGCCACCGGGCAAAACCTTACAGCTTGATTGCGTAATCGAGGGAAATCCAGCCGTTACGCTTGTCCGCATAGGACTTCAGAAGTCCCCACTTGGTAGCACCAAGACCGGTCGCTTCCTCAACGATTGTGAACACCCCAGCCCCAGTGAACTTGTACCACTTGGCATAGTTCGTACCAGGACCCTTGCGGATATTGAGGTCGGAAATCTTGACCCGAACCTTATACGGCACTTTGCTGGTTGTTGGAGCAGACGGGGTGGTCTGCTGACTGCCACCTAGATTTGCAGTGACCCTCGCTGCCAGATCACCAAGCCTTGCATAGAGCCAGTTGCCCGGACAGCTTTTGTTCGCAAACCAGCGGTGAACCGTCAGCACCATCTCATCGGTTTTCAGCTTGTAGTTCAGAGTCGTATTCTTGTCCCCAAGCCAGAGCAGTTTCTTCTTACCGTTCCGCTTGCAGACATCGGTGCAGAGCTTCACCAAAGATTCGTACACTGCAGTATTCATCGCATACGGCTCAGACATATCACTGGCACACTCGATGGTGATGGCTCTCTGGTCATTGGCGGCACTGGAAGAACACCAGCTACGGTTCTTCTCTTCCACGCAAAGGGAAATCTGACCGTCCTTGCCAATGCCGTAGTTACAGCTTGCCTGTCTGGACGGACTGGTAAAGCAACCGCAGATGCTCTCGCAGGAGAGCTGACCCACCACGCAATGTGGCGTGATGCGGTCAATGCTGTGGGTTCTCTGCCCAGAATGATTCGGGCTGAGTTTGGTATAGGATACTAGGGAACTATTTGTGTAAGCCATATTATTCATCCTCACTTTCCGAGCGGTCATGGAGCTGCTCTAAAACGGTCTTGATCTTTTCCGGCACAGGCAGACCAAGGTGCGCCGCATTCTCCAGAAGGCTCACGCCCTCATTGGAGATGTAGAAGAAAATGACTGCGGTTCGCAGAACACTGCCGGTTCCGATGACCTGCACGTCAAGAATGTTTGCAATCCCGACCAGCAGGAAAATCAGTACCTTCCGGCAGATGCCCCGGAACCCCACTTCACTGGAGAGGGTCTTATCGTTGATGGCACACATCACACCCGTGATGTAGTCGATGACTACAAAGGCAATGAGGGCATAAAGCAGGCCATCGCAGCCACCGAGAAAGTAGCCGAGCCACCCTCCAATGGCAGTGAAAATAAGCTGAATCGTGTTCCAGAATTCTTTCATGGTGTTTGTCCTCCTTAAAATTGGTATAAAAAAACACCTCCGCAGAGATGCTTAGTTTCAATGTTGCAAAGGATCATTCCTCTGTAATGGTATATGTGATTTTCATGGTCTTATCTGCAGTCTTGATAACTGGAGAACTGAGGTTATTGATAGTGGCAAGATACGGAGTGAACAAATAAAGTTCACGATATAGGTCGTAATCTGATGAATACCGATACATCCACTCTCTAACTGCATACGTCTTATACCTGCTCATCTGGTTTCTCCCCCACTCAATACGACTTGCATCAGGGGTGCCTTGGAGATAAAGTTTTGGCTCACCGTCCAGGAAATACCAGCCATTAATCACAATGTCATCATCCACAATATAAGTCCAGATACTTGAAGAATTATATGTGATATTCGGCACCAGTTCGATATTTGCCACATTAGTTGTATCAATACGGTAGACTTTTGTTTCTGTATAACACATCAACCATTTACCACTCATTCCAAAACTATAAAATTCTCTGATACCACTGGGAGCTACAATCTTCTGCGTGGTGCATTTATCGCCATCAATACAATCCATGTACCACTCATAATTTACACGGTCATAATATTCTCTACCACTACTGGTGTAACTGTACTTAAGGTTTTCACATCTAACTAATCCATACCACTTTCCATCTGTTCCATGATACAGATAATTCCAAATGTCGGAATTGTTACTATAAGGTTCGTCCGTTCCATCCTTGCTCCCGCCACTGTAATGACAATATCTCGGATAATGATTCAATTCGATGGATGTTTCCTCACTAGCTTCACAGGCCATGCGCGTCAATGGTCGGTCGATCAATGTTGCATGAAGATAATCATCCTGAATTTTTCTAAGCGTTGCTTGTGTAGAGTTATTGTGGGTTGTCATCTCCAATCTATATCCTTCACCAATATAAATGCGCTTATTGTCTCGCAAACAATATGGCTCATAAATATTGTTTACATTTGTCGACCAGGTTCCGATACGAACCATGTAATTCCCATCATATTGTGTCCCTTTTCCGGCTAGTGTATTGGATAAGCAGATTGCTGAAATGGTTCCGTTTGCCTGGGATGTCGCAAAATCCCATACAAAGCGGTATCCACCATCAACCACTTTGCTCTCTGTGAGGTTTCGGCTTCCCCTTCGAATATCCTCGGTATTGTTTGCATCATCCGATGCATAGCCGATTAGCGGATTATTCATTGGTGCATAGATATTATCCGCCTGCTCTTCTATCGCATTCTGATATAAAAGGATACCACCCATAATGTTTTTCTTTATCGGCAACATCCAATTATCTCCACTAGAATTATTAAATCCAGTACTGTTATACAGCATTCCTCTAATATTGCAGTTTAGAACATCCATTACCGCTTCGGTCACCAAGTTGGTATCTTCGTAATGTTCCACTCTTCCAGTATGAACATCTGTAAGTTCTATTACGCTTTTTCCTTTTAGCATTATTATTCCTCCGCATTCAGATAGTCGGTTGTGACAGATTTTAAATAACCATCCGCACCGCTGATGATAAACCGATATTTCAATTGTCCTGTGGTAGCTTTCTCCGCCCATGAATCCACGCTGATAGCCTCCAGCGCAACCTTTGACATTCCAGATTTTTCCTCGGACAGCTTTGCCCACACCGCATTGGTACAACTCCACCAAGATTCTCCATTATCAAAAGAAACCGCAAACAATACCTCATCGGAACAGTCTGCTGTCACTTTCTCAATTCCGAGGATCGTGGAATCTGACATATTAATATTCTCAGAGTAAAGCACTTGTGGGATTGGTATCCCTGTATAATTTACTTTCAAATCTGGGAAGAGATTCTCAGAATCATGCCAATAAAGTATGGTCGGGTCATGTAGCGTAATGAGCAGTTTTCCATTTGGGATATCCTGCGTACCTTGCGTTTCAAATAACTCAGCCGTAAGTTTTGTTTCCACCAACTTAACAAGTGCACCATCTCCTACGGTATAAAGTGCGCCATCTACATCTGAAATAAGATACCTTCGATTGTACGGATCAAGAAAAACAGGTGCATGATCCATATATTCAAAGCCGTTCCCATTTTCATCCTTTGGCCTAAAAGAAATAACCTTTCCTGTAAGGGCGGTAAAGGGTATCGTGCTATTGCCAGTTACAAGGCAAGAATCTGCCAGATAACTACTGTTAGTCGGAATTGTATCGAAGTAGACACAGATTTCCCCAGTATCAAAGAGAATAGCATCCCAGACCATTTTAGTTTCATCATTCCGCTTACCGTGTACAGAATAGCCTTCCCACCGAATTCGGAGGAAGCGATATGTCCCCCAGATTGTGCCTTCCTCTCTTCGGAGTGTCATAAGATCCGTATCTCGGCGGACAATTTTAAGCTGCTCTACATTCTCCCCAAAGCCAATCCATGAGTTGCCACTGACATAAAGAGTGGATGCCACTTTCCCTTTATACTGAAACCAGGCAGCCCCCTCTACCGTATCTGTTCCATCATCCTGCAGTGAATTATTACGAAGAATCTCCATGTGCTCCGTGCTTTTCAGAAGATCTTCAATCCTTCCATAATCAAACATTGCTTACCTCCAGTTCTTCTATATCTGCCATATCTCCAATCCCCATAGAAAATGCTGCAAGCCGCCCACGGTTAATTTTCTGATTCTGCCCAGAAACTTGTCTACTGAAAGACGTTTTCAGTTTTACCGCATCTCCGACCTGTTCTGTTAATTCGCTGAATGAAAGATTGCCTGGGTACAGCACCTCCATATTGATAAATGGAAACGTTTCAAATGGCTGAATTGTAAGTGCTGTCAGGCTATCGAAGTTTTCGGTCGGAATCACAAGCTTCAGCATCCGGCCACGGTCGAGGCGGATACTGCTATTCCCAGAGAGGGCATAGTCCTTACGAAGCCTAAACACATCCTCGGCAAGAACATATTCTTTCTTGTAATTCATCTTCTTTTTATCATCCGTTTCGACAACATCACGAACGATTGGTGCAAAGAGTCGAAGCGTGTCCTTCATAGAGCGCATTGGCATTCCGATTAAAGAGATCGATGCCACATGGTCATTTAATCCTGTCTTTTTCGGTGACAGGAAATGTACCATAACAACATCCTGCAACGTGTGCGTTGGCATTGAGGAAAGAAGGAGCTTCTTCATTGTCTCTTCTGCCGTGATTTTTCCATCCCAGCGTTCCTGCACACCAAGTCCTTGACCCGTAATAGTTGCCATAATATTCTGTGCTTCGATATGACCAGCTCCATTTTTCATGGAAATCAACACCTCAAAGGTATGAAGCTGATTCGCCGTAAGCTCCATAATTGGATAATACAGGGTCAGCAAATGCTTGCCGCTTAGCCACGACTCTTTCGGATGGAATTCTTCCACCTCATGCCCATCCAGCACATAAAAAACAGAGAGTTCTGTTTTTCCATCCTCATCCCAGGATAGCGGAAACGAAATCACTTTCTTATTTTCAACCGTTGTTCCATTGTCATCAGTCGTTGTTCCAAGATCGATAGTTGTTTCTGCTGTAAGCGTTCTTGTATCTGGATTACTCTCCACTTGAAGAATTGCTTGAGCATGGAATTCTGCATTAGTCTCATCGCCGGATGCAAATTCCATATTGATAATCGATAGCTTTTCCGCACCTACATCCAATGCCAATGCATTAGCGAAAGTGTATATACTCAGCTTTGTCTCTCCAATAGAATTAATAAGACCTGTGATGTTCTTATCATTTTTGCTCTTGGCTGCTGCCAGTCTTGGATTCTTTCCAACACATTTCACAGTCTGTTTTCCATTGATTTTCGTGTAAATGGATGTAATTGCAGATTGTTTGGTTTCATCTGCATGACCACCCGTAAATCGAAGCACATCACCAAGATCAAGCGCAGGATTTCCAATCGTATCTGAATCAAACGGCACGTATTCCACTGATGTGATAACATCAAGTATTGCATTGATGATACGTTTTCTTGTTTCCTCCAGCCCAAACTGTAAAAGCGGATTAACACCAAGATTCATCGTCAGCCCATCATCTGGAGATTTCGCATAGTACTCTGCTTTTTCTGTCCTTTTATTCGTGGAACTAACCGCCGTATATCTCGTAACAAAATCTGAAAAACTGCTACTGAAGCGGTGCCGGATATCAACCGCCATGACTGCTGTATTTCCATAGGCAGAAAGATTTAGTCTGCCGAAACGATCAATAATCGCAAAGCACCCAAGTGTCTGTGCTAAATAATAAAGAAAATCGCGCCAAGATTCTATGTCATTATCCTGGTAGATGCCAAGAAGCTCAGTGCCGTTTGGCATAGCTTCAATCTCCTCTTTTGTCTGGGCAAGTTCTATATGGCAGGCTTTTGATAAAAGAGAAAGGAACTCGTAAGGATACGCACTGGACAGCCCCTTACTGAAATTCTTATCCAAATTTAACATTCCATCGTAGGCTTTTAATTCCAAGGTCTTGATGCATCGGTTTGCTTCAGCAACATAAAACACACCCATCGGTACTTCTTCCTCTGTTTCATCTTCATATACCAGATGGAACGACAGTCTGATTTCTGCTTCCTCCAGAGTATAGCGGTCAATGTCCAAATAAAGGCTGATTCCCATTTCGGCTGCATACACCGTTCCAAGTTCAATTTCTGTGTTTCCACAGCACTGCCGATTGATGTAACCGGAACCTTTCACAATGTCATCATTTCCAAACTCATAGGTCTGATTTGTCTTTGTCGTGATGCTGCCCGTCCAGTAAAATGTACGGGTGTTTTTCTGCACCGCGTCCATGAATTTATCGCTGACTGGATACATCAAAACACCCCTTTCTTAGAACTCATTCAGCGTAAAGGATACCTTCCACAGTCCTTTGTAGGAGGTGTCCTTTTCCAGCTTTGCTTTATATCCCGTGATATACATCTCGGCTTCTTTCTGTTCCAGCGTTTCCGTATCAAAGAATCGAACGCTGATCTTTGCTTTCTGCTTATACACGGTCAGCTTCTTTAGCCACCGTGGAGTTACAGAAAAATCAACGGATATGGTGTGAACGCCGGAACGCACCACATCCCGCTGGGTAGTCCCAGCTTCTGTTTCGCCGGAGGAATCCGCCTCCACATCGTCCATCGCAACATCGTAGGAAGTTGGCAAAGGAAGATCCTCACCATCAAAAACGAGATACTGTATAAATGCCATCGGTGCACACCTCCTTATCTGCCGCCGGAACGAAGGCTCTGACGCTTCTGGGCATCCACGATCACTTCGTCCAGCAGGTTATTTCCCAGATAGACTGGAATAGAAATCATGCCTGTGTTCTGGCTGCCCATACCATCCAGTATCTCACGGATACCAGAAAGCAGACTGGACACAGTTCCATCAGACACACCGCCATTGGTACTGCTGCCGCCAGCCATCTGCAGTGCAGATACCTGTGGATTGATGACCATGTCAGCAGCTACCCCAGACACAGCCTTCTCTACCAGACCACGGCTCTTTTCGATGCCCTTTGCCAGACCAGACATGAAGTCCGGCATCCAGCTCTCGTAATCCGTCAAAGGTCCTTCGTCCGGGATCGAGAAATGCAGAACGGAACGAATCTTATTTGCTACTCCTGTCACGGCATCGGTAACTGCGCTGATGCAGGACTTGATACCGTTGACGATGCCCATGACCAGGTCTTTGCCCCAGTTGAACGCCTGGGATGCAAGCCCCTTCACATAGCCGACCGCTTTCTCA
This sequence comes from Clostridium sp. AF35-15, assembly GCF_003477745.1. NCBI lineage: Bacteria > Bacillati > Bacillota > Clostridia > Eubacteriales > Clostridiaceae > Clostridium > Clostridium sp. AF35-15. Next base: position 255,835 of record NZ_QUDY01000005.1, read on the forward strand.
AAGCCGGAGTGAATGACCGTGTAGATCTGACCGATGATGCTGCCGATGGCGGATTTTACATTGTTCCAGATACTCGTGATGACCGACTTGATCGTGTTCATCACAGAAGAAATCATGGATTTAATGCTGTTCCAAGCCGAGGACACTACACCCTTGATGGCGTTCATCACTGTGGTGACTGCATTTTTAATGGCATTCCACACAGTCGTGACTACACCTTGGATTGCTGTCAGAACTGTAGTAACTACGGACTGAATTGCCGTCCAGACGGTCTGGAATACATTCTTGATGCCCTCCAGCACAGGGGTAAGGAAAGCAACGATGCCGTTCCAGATTTCCTGTATCTTCTGGGACACAGCCGTGAAAGCCCGCTCGATCAGAATACGGATGGCTTCAAATATGGTCTCGAATAAATACCGAAACGCCTCCAGTAGCGGAGAAATCGTATCATAGATGCTCTGCCATACAGAGGTGATCGTATTCCAGATCGTGGTCATTACACCGCTGATGCTCGTCCACGCCGCCGTGAACACCCCCGTGATGCCTTCCCATAGAGTTGTGAAAAATCCAGAGATCACCCCCCATACCGTCTGGGCAATACCAAGGATGGACTCCCATGCCGTAGACAGGAACGAGGTGATGGCATTCCAAGCTGTGGTGACCGCCTGCTTGATGCCCTCCCACAAGTTGATCCAGAACTGCCGGAACCCCTCGCAGTTATTCCAGAGATAAATGAAAGCTGCAACCAGAGCGGCAATCGCTGCAATAATAAGAGTGATGGGGTTTGCCAGCATGGTCAGATTCAGCGCGGCAAAGGCTCCCTTCACCACATTGATGGCTCCAGCAATCTTCGGTACGATGGTCATAATCGTACCAATGGCACTGACCACCTTACCAATCACTATCAGCACAGGTCCCAATGCCGCCGCAAGCAATGCCACGGTCATTACGACCTTCTTCGTGCCTTCGCCCATACTGTTAAGCCAATCCACGAACTTCTGAATCCAGCCAACAATCGTGCGGATCGCAGGCATGAGCAACTCGCCAAAGGAAATGGCAAGCTCCTCAAGCTGAGATTTTAAGATGGTAAGCTGACCTTCCAGGTTATCCTGCATGGTTGTAGCCATCTTTTCTGCGGTACCGTCACAGTTGGTGATGGCACTGTTCAGCTTTTCAATATCGCTTGGTGCAGCATTCATCACGGCAAGGAAGCCGGACATCGCATTTTTGCCTACCAGAGCTTCCGCATTTGCAGAACGCTCGGATTCGGACATCTGGGAAAATGCTACTCGGCAATCCGCCAGAATATCTCCAAGGCTTCTCATGCTACCATCCGCATTGGTGGTCTGAACCGTCATCTCGCCAAAGGCAGCACCAGAGAATTTGACCTCGCCAGTGAGGTTTGTCAGCATAGTACGCATGGCAGTACCAGCCTGGGAGGACTTGATACCCGCATTCGCCATCAAGCCGATGGCTTCCGCTGTGTCCTCGGCAGTGAATCCCAACGCACCCGCAACAGGCGCACAATACTTGAAAGTTTCGCCCATCATGCTAACGTTCGTATTCGCATTGGAAGACGCTGCTGCAAGAATATCAGCAAAATGCCCTGAGTCTGCGGCAGACAGACCCAGGGCGGTAAGTGCGTCAGTAACGATATCAGATGTGGTTGCCAAGTCCTCGCCGGACGCTGCGGCAAGGTTCATAATGCCTTCGATGCCATCCAGCATATCACCAGTTTTCCAGCCGGCCATCGCCATGTAATTCATTGCTTCGGCGGCTTCGGCTGCGGAGAACTTCGTCTTAGCACCCATCTCTCTGGCTTTATCCCGCAGGGCTTCCAGATCGGAACCCGTAGCCCCAGACACCGCCGCCACCTGGCTCATGGCACTGTCGAAGTCAGCGGCGGTCTTTACTGCCGCTGTACCAAGGGCGGTAACGGCACCCGTGACGGGGAGGAGCTTCTTTCCGGCAGATTCGATGTTGGAACCTACCGTCTGTAGCTTTTCACCCGTGGCAGAAATCTTCTGCAGGGCAGTCGCAGATTGATTTGCCTGTTCTTCCAGGCGTTTCAGCTCCTGCTCGGTTTCCACGATCTCACGCTGGAGTCCATCATACTGTTCCTGGGTGATCGTACCGTTCTTTAGAGCTTCGTTTGCCTGTTCCTGAGCGGTTTTCAGAGTCTGGAGTTTATTCTTCGTTTCCTCCACAGCTTGTCCGAGCAGCTTATGCTTCTGGGCTAACAGTTCTGTATTGCTAGGGTCCAGTTTCAGAAGTTTCTCTACATCCTTAAGCTGGGACTGCGTGGACTTGATTTCTTTGTTTACATTTGCGAGGGCCTTGGTAAGCCCGGTAGTATCACCGTTGATCTCAACCGTGATGCCTTTGATACGGTTTGCCACGCAAGGTCACCTCCTTAGAATCTATCCATATCTTCCTGGCTGGCAAGCTGCGGATATTTGTAATCGTCATTGCTGCTCTCGGCATACATATCATTCACCAGACCTATCGACAGCAGGTCCAGGTCACGAATAGAGATGCCAAGCTGTACACACCGCAAAAGGAACAGCGGCGTTGTCATTTCGCGCTCACTTTTGCGAAGTTTTTTTTAGACTCAACCTCAGACTGTACATTCAATCCCCAAAGCTCGATGATCTCCGGCAAGACTTGGTAGATGGAGAAGGTGTTAAACTCGTCCAGCCAATCTTCCGGGGAGTCCGGCACAGCCGTGGGGTCTGCGTGTTTCGCCATAACAAAAGCAATGTTCTCGAACATCTCCAGAGAGAAAAGGTCAAGGCTGGACTGCTCCTCGCTGGAGGAATCCACAGCCTTCTCCAAATCACGGAGGTCTTTGTAAATATCACGATGGAATTTCAGACGATAGATACGGGGAATCGCCGCACTCGCCTTAAACATCACATCCTTGCCATCAATATTGATTTTCTTCGTCATTCCCATGATCCTTTACCTCCTTCACTTAAGAGCCGGACTTCGTAGAAGCAGACTTAGCTGCAGGCTGAACTGCGGCCTGTGCCTCGGCAGTCGGCATATACACAGATTTGTACCAGTCATTGTAGACCGTGGCATCCGTGGTGTTACCAGTCTTGGCCTTGACCATACCGTTCGCCAGCGGCGTGGCCTTGATAGTCAGCGTTTCCGTCTGGACTTCCTTGCTGTCCTCATTGGTCTTACCCTCAATGCCCGGACGGGATGCAGAGCAGTTATAGAGCACATGGCGAATGTGTTTCTGGTCACCATCGAACTCGAAAAGCAGGGCGAAGGATGCCAGCTCGACCTCAGAGTTCTCGATGAGGACACCCTTGGCATCTAGCTTTTCCTTCAGAACATCCGTCCGAAAACTCTCCGGGATCATGGCAAGCTCCAGATCGCCGTCATAACCCATGTTGTTATTGATGACATAGTAGGCCACACCGTCTGCATAGAAGTTCTCCGGCTCGCCATTTGCATCCAGAGAAATGGATACGGAACCGGGCATCGGGGTCGGTGCAGCGTAAGACACTGCTCCGTCCTCTGCAATCGTCAGCAGGGCGTAGTGTGCATTTTTAAGGTTGAATTTGACCTTATTGTTCTTATCAGGCATAGTTAAACCTCCAATTCATAAAGCACCTCGTACAGACCCTCACTGGCGATCCATACTTCGGTCTTGTTGTAAAACAGTTCATGTTTAGAAAGCACCGCCTCGATACGGGCTTCCAGTGGCGGATCTTTCTTATCCGTGTATAGCTCCAGATTCAGCCGGGAAATAGCAAAGTACACGATGCCATCTGCGGCAAAGTTATCCGAACCCGGATACAGAAAAATCAAAAAAGGAGGGTCTGGTGACTCTCCCTCGGCAAAATGGTCATACGCATGGGGAAGACCCATCTCAGTGACCATTGCTACTACTTCTTCACAGCTCATCCAGACAGTCCCTCCTTAATCCTATCTTCCAGGTCACGGATGCCTTTTTCTTCGGCAGCAGCGATATGTGGCCTTGCGGCAACCCGACCACCGCCACGCTTGGCATGACCGTGTTCCAGCAGATGGGCAATCTGATAGCGATTGGCAGAATGAACGGTCATCTCCAGCTTAGTGGAGGTTTCCGTCTGCTTTGATGCCCGCCAACTCTTGCTGTAGGCCCCGGTGTCTTTCGGAGCATGGGCTTCGATTTCATCTTTTACGGTCTTGGCAGAGTGCCGCACGGCTTTCTTCATCGTGTCAGTAGCAAGGTCTGCATATTCCTCCAGACCTTCCACGATAGCATCTGCCAGACCGTCAACAGGCACACTCCTACCCATTCCATCACCTCCGAACCTTGGTGGCAGTCAGCTTCAGCGTTTCGTGTCGGAACTGAAAATCATCCACAAGTGTAATGTTGTAAATACCGCCCTCAAACAGAATACGGTAATGATCGCTGTCCATATCCTTGAGTGCCGCACAATAACGCACCATGAAAGTATAGCTATCTGAAGCTACGGTCTGTCCTGCAACTTCCTGCTCCTGTCCGGCTGTCTTACCAGTGGCAAGATTCGCATAGGCATAACAGGAATAGTACTCTTTCCAGACTGCCGTATGATTGCCAATGGTATCCGTTTCTACGATATTTTTCTGAATAGTGATGCGGGAACGCATCTTGGAAATCTCCATCAGAAGACCTCCTTTCGGCTTCCACCTAACAAGCCCCGAAGCGTAAGTGCCAAATCGTGATAGTCTGCTTCTTCTCGGTGTTCGTACATATAGGCGGCTGCATATAGGATTGCTACATCACCAAGGGCAGAGTTATTCAGTACGGCAATATCCGATGTCATCAGTACATCCATGCACAGCTTTTTTGCGGCGGTTAAGATGTTCTCTATCAGCTTGTCATCGTCATTGTAATCAACCCGGAGGTATTGTTTCGCATCCTTCAATGAAACCATATCAATCACCGCCTCTCCATAAATGTAGGGGTGATGCCACAAGACACCACCCCAGAGGATCATTTTTCAGACAGCTTCATGACCTGCACAGCTTCCGGCAGGATCAGCTTACCGTCCACGCGCTCCTTAGCAACAAAGCCAATCATACCGTTGCCAGCGAACAGCTCATTGAGCTGCTTAAAGGAACGGGTACCACGGTCACCGATGTTGTAATACTTGTAATCACCAAAGGCGATGGCATCGGTCGGGGCATAGGCAGAGGTGCGGACGCTGTAGCCGAGCAGACGGTCAGGCTCACCCTGCTGATAAGACGGCTGCCAGATATACGCACCGTTGTTGTCCTTCAGCTTGCGGAGCTGGGCAAGGGTTGCATCGTTCATGATGAAGGATGCGTTCTTGCGGTAAGGACGCTTCAGACCGTAGGCAAGGTCGAGCATATCATCGGACTTGATAGTTGCGGTCAGAGTCTTGAACAGTTGACCGCCCTTGTTCGCATCAAAGATACCAGTCGGCTTGCCAGTACCGTCACCGTTGAGGAATGCATCTTCTTCCGCATTGGCCAGAGCCTTGCCGAACTCGGTGATGATATAGCTTTCCAGATTGAAAGCGTTGTCATAGAGCAGCTCCTCCGTAACCTTGATGGCAACGTGCAGCTTGAACGCATCCAGGAAGGTCTGATCGAAGGTGGCATCACCGAAGGTCAGTGCACCGCCCTCCTCAATCCATGCAGCGGCAGGCTTGGTGGCGGCAATGTTGATCTTGTGCTGGCCGGAGGTGGTGATGTGGGTTGCAAGACCACGCATGATGTTCTCCTCATTCAGCACATCAATCAGACGGCGGTCATACTCTTCGGGAACCAGATAACCACCATCTGCATCCACGCCTTCCTGCAGAAGATTGGATACCAGGCGGAAGTTGGTACGCATAGCGGTGAGCATGGCCTGTTTATAGGCATCGGACGCACGGCCCTTCTTCTCCTCACCAGTGGATGTGGCCGTATAAGGCTTTCCAGTGATAGGGCTGTTGACGGGCTTCGCCAGTTCAGCCTCACGCTGCTCAATACGCTGGGCACGGTTGATGGCTTCGGTCAGAGAATCGAACTCCGTCTCCATGTTCTGATAGGTGGTGTGATCCTCTGCGGACAGCTTGCCCTGCTTGTCCTCGTGAGTGTCCAGGAACTGACGCATCTGACCCAGCAGGTCAGCACGGTTTTTCAGCATTTCAGAAATAGTCATTTTGAGTACCTCCATTAAATCATTTTTTCGTAAACAGTAAGACGTTCTCGGAGATCGGTGGTAGATACACCATCATCTTCGGGAACGTCTTTCGGATTGGGGATGTGCGCTTGTTCAGCGGCAGTCTTGGGCTTGCCATACTTCACAGCCATCTTGTTCATAAGCGCGTTTTCTACGCTCTTACTGGAAAACAAGACAGATGCAACCGAGGCATCCACGGCTTTATCATCCGCGGGTTCCGTATCACTCTGACCCAAGATGCCATCTGCAAGCCCAAGCTCTACAGCTTTATTGGCATTCATCCAGGTTTCTGCATCCATGAGGTGGGACAGCTTGGCACGGGACTGACCACTTTTGATAACATAGGCGTTGAGGATGGACTCCTTCACCTCGTCCAGCATGGCAATGGCCTGCTCCATAGCGGTGTAGTCACCCCATGCACCCGTTGCCGGATTGTGAATCATCATCATGGATACCGGGGACATGAGAACCGAGTCACCAGCCATTGCCACAACGGATGCAGCAGATGCCGCCATGCCATCAATCTTCACCGTTACCTTGCCCGGATACTCCTTGAGCATGGTGTAGATCTGTGCGGCGGCAATGCAGTCACCGCCGGGGCTGTTGATCCAGACGGTCACATCACCCGTGCCAGCCATTAGATCTTCTTTGAAAAGCTGGGGCGTGACATCATCATCAAACCAACTTTCCTCTGCGATGGTTCCGTTCAGAGTCAGAATCCTCTGTGCCGGAGTCGTTTCCGCCTGTTCCTGGTTCGTCCAGTTCCAGAACTTCTTTGTTTTCATCGGAATTTTCCTCCTTTCCGTCCGCTGCGAAGATACCCGCATCCTCCAGCTTGGTCATGTTGCCGTTGATAAGGTACAGATCACCACCGAGTTCGGCGGGGATGCGGTCGAGATTTTCAAGTTCACGGATGTCGTTTGCAGACATCCAGCCGTTCTGTCGACCGATGGCGTAGCCGTTCATACGGCTCTGGTAATCACCACGGAGCAGACCATCCACATTGAACTTGATAAAGTAGGTGGACTTCTCTTCTGCAGTCAACAGAGAACGCATCATGTTCTGCTCCCATCGGGAAACCCAGGGGTCCAGTGTATATTTCACGAACTCCAGCGACTGCTGCTCAATATTAGAAAAGCTTGACTTTTCCAGGTCACCGACCATGTGCGGCGGCACTCGGAAAATTCGAGCTATCTCATTGATCTGAAATTTTCGGGTTTCGAGGAACTGTGCTTCGTTGGGCGAGATGGAGATAGGCGTGTATTTCATGCCTTCCTCCAGCACCGCCACCTTGTTAGAATTGGCACTACCGCCGAAGGTCGCATTCCAGCTCTCTCGTACCTTGCCAGGGTCTTTCAGCACACCCGGATGTTCTAACACACCGCTGGGGGCAGCACCATTGGCGTAGAACTTACTGCCATATTCCTCTGCAGCGATGGCAAGACCGATAGCGTTCTTCGCCATTGCAATCGGGCTGTATCCAACCAGACCATCAAACCCCAGACCAGGAATGTGAAGGACATCCTTTGGCTGAAGAACGACCGTGCTGCCTTTCATGGTATGGGCATCATCGGAACTAAGCTGGTACTCGTAGTAGAGCTTACCGTTCTCATCTCGGTCAACCGTCATTCGGTCAGGCATCAGCGGGTATAGACCGATGATCTCATTCTTGCCGTTGCGGATGATCTGTGCGTATGCGTTGCCCCAGAGAAGCAAGTGCGTCATAAGCGTTTCCCTGAACGCAAATGATGTCATTTCCGGGTTCGGCTCATCATGGAGTAAAAAATACAGCGGATGGTCAAGAGCTTTCTCCTTACCACCGCTGTCGTTGTATTTGTAGATATGAACAGGCAGGCTTGCTACTGCTTCCGATAAAATTCGTACACAGGAATACACCGCTGTCATTTGCATGGCAGAGCGTTCATTGACTCTCTTGCCAGAAGTCGCTGTTCCCAGGAAGAAGCTATACGCACTTCCACTGGTTCGGTTGGTGGGGCCAGCCCTGGAACGGAACAGGCCACTGAGGATACCCATATCAATCCCTCCTTGATCACATTTGATGATGCACCGTCAGAAGCGATGTATAACCGTGGTCGGTTATGCAGCCGCTATATGATTTTTCGGCGGTTAAATACATACTGCAAAGTTTCTGATACAATGAAATCAAACGATAAATCGGAGGATTCCAAGATGAAAAACTTTGAAGATATGGACAATAAAGAATTTGCTTTTGCCTGCCTGGACGAGCTAAAGAAGGCTGGAAAACTGAACACAACAGCACTTGCTACCATGACCAATTCAGGTGTGTGCCACAACCTATTCCACAGCAGTCATTTTCCCGTACTGCTAGAAGTTCCAAATGAATGCTCGGATGAAGAACTGCGGTCGCTTTGCCATGTGGGAAACAAGCGGCGTTACTACCAGAACCGCATCACCGCAGAGGGGCGAACTTTCGTGGTAACAAACCACTGGTATGGTCCTGGGCGTTCCATGCCAGATAACCGCACTCCATTTCTGGAATGGGTATCTGCACTCACTAAAAACTGATGATGCCGCGCTCGTCATAAACACTGCCGGAAGTACCACCGTTTCGGATACAACGGTCAAGCCCCATGATGAGGGCAACGATACCATCGATCTTTTCCACAGAGCGTTCCTTGTCCGGCTTGATGTTACCCGCTGGGTCCTGACGCATGACCACATTCTGTGCCATCCATTTCAAAACAGGATTGCCGCCATGAACGATATTTCCCTCCATCAGCAGCTTGTACAGTTCCTTGGACGGCGGGGACATATCCTTAAAGCCCTGCCCGAAAGGAACCATCAGAAAGCCTTCGTCCTCAAGGTTCTGCACCATCTGGGTCGCATTCCATCGGTCATAGGCAATCTCCTTGATGTGGTAGTGTGTACCCAGATCCATGATGAACTGCTCGATGAATCCATAGTGGATCACATTGCCCTCGGTAGTGTTGATGTACCCTTGGCGTTTCCAGACATCGTACAGCACATGGTCACGCCGACAGCGAAGCTCCAGCGTTTCCTCCGGCAACCAGAAAAACGGAAGTACGATGTACTTCTCATCCTCTGTCCTGGGTGGAAAGACCAGAACAAAAGCGGTAATATCCGAAGTGCTGGAAAGGTCAAGACCCGCATAGCAGTCACGCCCCTCCAGAGCCTCCACATCAATGGGTAGCTTTCCACGATCGTAAATATGCTCTGGAATCCAGACCACTGTGGAGTTCGTCCACATATTCAAGCGGAGCTGTTTGAACACATTCTCTTCTGCCGGATTTTCCAGAGCGTTCTTGTAGGATTCCCGTACTCGTTCCACTGAAATGGTGTGTCCGAGGGAAGGATTGGCCTTGTACCAGTTCGCTTCATCATTCCAGTCATCGCCCTCCGCCAAGCCATACACGACCGGGTAGAAGGTGGCATCCTTCTTCCGACCGTTCTTGATGTCCAGGGCTTTGGTGTGTAATTCATAGCAGATACTCTGCTTATCCGTACCGGCCGTAGTAATGATGAAGAACAGTGGCTGTTCACGGGCATCGCCGGAACCTTTGGTAAGGACATCGTAGAGCTTACGGTTCGGCTGTGCGTGTATCTCATCAAAGACCAGACCCGATACATTTAGGCCATGCTTGGTGCCGGTTTCAGCAGAAAGCACCTGGTAGAATCCAGCGTTGCTGTAGTTAACGATACGCTTGGTGGCGGCGGTAATCTTCGACCGCTTCATCAGTGCTGGGGACATCTGAACCATCTGCTTTGCCACATCGAAAACGATGGATGCCTGGTTTCGGTCACACGCAGCACCGTAGACCTCAGCACTTGCTTCACCGTCTGCATATAGCAGATAAAGGGCAATCGCCGCAGCCAGCTCGGACTTGCCCTGTTTCTTCGGAATTTCGACATAGGCGGTAAGGAATTGCCGCTTGCCATCCGCACGGACAATGCCGAAAATATCCCGGACGATCTGCTCCTGCCAGGGAAGGAGCAAGAACTTCTGCCCAGCCCACTTGCCCTTGGTGTGGCAGAGGTTCTGGATGAAGGTCACGGCTCGGTCGGCTTTCTTTTTATCATAATGGGACGTCGGGAGCATGAATGGAGAAGGTGTGTATTGGAACGCCATCACGAATCACCTCCCAGCAGAGCTTCCATCTCATCGGTAGGATCGGTGTTACCCTCACCGCCAACAATACGGCTCCGGGCAGAGGGTGTCAGACCAAACTGCTCACAGAACTTCAGCATTATTTTCATATTTGTCTGGGCGATGGACACCTGCGGTACCTGTTGGAGGTAGCCGTTGGGAGTACGCACCATCGTACCGTGCTGGCTGATGAATTCCTCTGCTTCCTTCCAACGAGCGTATGCCTGACAGTATCCGGCAAACGCCGCCATATCCATTTCGGTCAGCAGACCCATCTGCTCCAGCGTTTTGCCCATACGCTTCCATTCCTTCTTGGCTTCATCTTCCAGCCAGGACGGGCAACGAGGGGCTTTCTTCGCGGGCTTCGGCTCATTGGGATTGAGCGGTCTGCCGCCAGGATTGCCCTCTAGCACCTTCAGTGCGGTCGGCTTTGGTTTTCTTCCTCTCTGTGCCATCGGCTCCACCTCCTTTCGCAAAAATGGCAACAAAAAAAGACCCATTTCAGAGTCCTGTAAATATCCGTATACGAGAAACAGACCCTTTCGGGTGCTGTTCTCTGCTGTTTAGTTGTACTCTTTCAGCAGGATTGCAAGAGCGGTCTGGGTGGTTTCATCTTCCGGCTCGATGTCCCAGCCCCTGTCGTAGTTGGCGGTAATCTTGCCGTTGATGCGAATCTCCAGCTTGGAAATCCGTCCCTCATCGATGCCCCACTCGCTGCCTTCTTCGTAGTGCTTGACCCAATACTTGCAAGCGATGTAACTGCCGTCCTTCTGGGGTACTCCAATCGTTCCTTTGCTCCACATAATGCTTTCCTCCGTTTTTCTGGTGTTTTCCCTTTCGGTAGTAGCATATTAACTCTAAAACACACATATATCCAGGGAATCCGGCATCATATAGTACACAAATAGCAGCAAGAAAAATCGGGTAGATCGTACCCATAACGACCAAAAGAGCCGGCCGGCTCTTTGGTACTGTCAGCTTAGTTTATGCTGAAAAGGTAGCCGTGCAGCTTTTCATGTTCTCCCTTGAGGTAGTCCATGTTGCCGCTGATTTCATCCAGCCCCTCCAGCTTGCAGCCGTTCTGCTGGAAAAGCCATGCGGTATCAACCGCACTACTCCAGCCGGAAGAAAAGGTGAATTTCTCAATACCGTACTTCCGCAGGGTGGTGACCAGCAGTTCCACATCCTTGTCCCAGACAACATCGTTGATGTCCAGGAGTTCGTTGCCATTCTCTCTGGCTTTGTCGTACTCTCGCCAGATGCGAGGTGCGGCACCGCCAAGGCTGGCAATGCGTTCCATAAGGGCTTTGTGTTCGGCTCGGATGCTATCCTTGCCAGCATCATCAGCGGCATCATACTGCTTTTTCAGCTCGGTTTCCTGCTGGTAGATTTCTTCAAAAATGTTCTTCATGGTGGTATCCTCCGGTTTGTGTGTTTTTCCCTTTCGGTAGTAGCATATTACCTCTGAAACACACATATATCCAGGAATATCGGAGCCATAATGTACACAAACATTTTAGCAGAAATCAGTGTATATTATGGCTCCGTGATCCTTAGATCTTCTGGCAACGGTCGATGCCATATAGGATATTCAGACTGCCGCCGTTGTCCCAAGCCACCATGATGGAGCCGGTATCATCGACCCCTGTCACCGTGCCGCAGGTCCCGATGGGTGGGGCCTGCTGATCGTCCATTTCCAGAAGCCGGACACGGCATCCCACAGGGTAGCGGTGGCGAAGGTCTGCCAACTGCTCAGTGGTTATAAATCGCATCATACCTATCCGCCCCCTTCATGAATTTGTCTGCCTGCCAAGCATCGGCGCTGTCTGCTACTGCCTGTTTGAGAATACGGTCATCAAAGCCGAAACGATGATAACCTTCCAGGCAGGTGTCGAAGTAACGCTGCCGAGGACACCCCAGCTTGCGCTTGCCCTGCATGATATAAATGAGGGCATCGACTTTGGTGATTTTCTCACCATCAACCAAGGAGTGCATCTCGACCGTGATCGTCTTTTTCTCATAGAAGTCAGGATACCCCTCGTAGCGGTCAAGCCAGGATTCATCCCGTTCGCTGATCTTCCAGACCAGCAAGGGAACCGTATATCCCTTTTTCGGCTCTACCGTGAGGTAGTTTCCACTCTGGCTTCCTTTGAACAGGAGTCGGTAGTCGGTCAGCACTGCCGTTCCAACATAGACTGCATCGGGGCAACGCTGGGCCATTTGTGCTACTGACAAGTTGCTGCCGTAGGCTAAGTAGTATTTGCTCATTTCGTTTCCATCCTTTCTGAAGGGCTTACCCTCCTACCACCTTAAGACCGCCGAAGCGGTCAGAAGGGGGCCTGAGGCTAAGTCCTTCAAGCGGCGCGCCCGTGACGGAAAGCTGTGTCACCGTCCAGGTTGCGTGTCAGAATTTCTCTCGCCGTGGCAAATTCCTCGCCAATGAATCCCAGCCGGAGAAGCCAAGTTCGCATAGCGTATTTCGGATTCTCGACCTGCGGTTCTTTTGGGCTTGCACTTTTTACCGTCTTTGCCATCTGGCTCAGTGCAAGGCAAAGCTGGATGTAGCTTTTCAGCTCTCCGGCGTGAAGCCCACCCCTGCGCTTGCTATCCGCATTGGCAAATTGGAAGCATCGGAATTCGATGGTACCGTGGGTGAAACAAGCGTGGTAATTCAGCATTCTGTATCGGCTGTGGTTGTAATGGGCGTTTCGGTTTTCGTAGCGGTTGTTGGCGTACCAGATGTCCGCCAAATCTTCCATAGTCTTCGGCTTGCAACGGTTCAGCCGTCCAAGAAAATCCGGGTCAACCGTCCGGCAGTAGTTGCTGATACGGTTGCGGTCAAGCCGAAGGGCAGAAATCAGAAGGCTCTCATGGCTTGCCATGATGTTTGCCAGATTCCGCAGGCTGTTCGGTGTGTGGTCATCCAGTCCAATGTGTATGTGGACTCCGCACATATGGGCTGGGTCGCTTTTTGCACCCTTGTGCCGGAGCTGGCGGAGGATTTCCTGCAAGTCCTCAATGTCATCGTAGCGAAGGATGGGCGTTCCCATCTCGGTTCGCTCATCATCGTGCTGTGCCTGAATGCTGGAATCCCGTGTGATTTTCCAGGTGCGACCCTGGTTGTCTTTGCAACTCCAAGCCTTGTAAGCTCCGCCAAGGTAGCGAACCGTGTCTTCGGTGTGGAAGTAGATTGCGATGGTCTTGCAAGCCTGCTCCCGTGTGATGTTGTACATCTCCACCTCAACGCCGATGGTCTGCTTTTTCATTTCTTCAATCTGGGTTCTGGTCTTTTCGTTCATAATATGTACCGTCCTTTGCGTGTTTGTTTTCCCTTTCGGTAGTCACATATTCGCTCTATAAGCACATATTATCAAGTTAATAACGGGGCATAATGTACACAATCATTCAGAGCAAAAATTGTGTACATTATGGCGTTTTAGTCCTCTTCGACCTCCGCCTTTGCAGCCTTCGTAGCCGCCCGTTTTGCCTTCTGGTCAGCCTTGAATTTCTCGGCTTCCTCATCGGTGCGGAAAGCAGAATGACCGACTAACTTCTCCATCAGAACCTTGCGGGTGTCTTTGCTATCCTTGCCGCCCAAGCCAAGCTGGATGAGCCAGATGCGGAAATAGTATTTTTCATTCTCCGGCTTCTGCTCGGCAGGACTGACTCGTTTGGCTTCCTTGGCCTTGGCAAGCATCGCCGCTGCCAGCTCCGTGTAGGCTTTGCTACACTCCGGCTCATTGGAAAGCGGAAAGATAATGATCACCGCCGTGTCGGAAAAGCTGATGCCCCTGGTTTCGCCCAGGTTCGCCCAGAAAAGGCTGAGGAACTCATCCTTGGTGGTTGGCAGATTGTCCTGCAAAGCCGCCACCAGCCCCTCGCTGACCGCCACACCAGCCCGACCAGTTGCCTTGTTCAGAAGGTACTGCTTGCTGTGGAGCATGAATACCAGATTCTTGAGCTGGACACCATCCATATCCTCGATGGGGAGGTTGATGTTCAGATACTCAATGGTCGGCTCTGCAAAGCTGTTCTCCTCCAGGAATGCCCGGAACTCGGCGTTTTCCTCTTCCGTTTCGGAAGTGATGACTCCATCCCGGTCAATGAGGTAGGGACCGACTGCATAAGCGAAGCTCGGTGGTCCCATGTAGCGGAGTTCCTTGCCGGAATACTCTGCGATGGCTTTCGCCATTGCTTTTCTGTCAGATGATACTGTTTCAATTCGCATAATGTATGCCTCCTTTGCTTTGGGTAGTACATTAATCACTCTGAAGGGCATATAAGTCAAGCGAATCGAGCGATCTTTATCATCTTTATTCTTCGTTGCCGTTCAGCACCCATGCGATGCCGGAAAGCACGAAAAACACACAGGGAAGAGCCACGCCATTGCCCCACATCTTATACTCTGCGGCATCGGCATGGGGAGCTTTCAGCCATTTGATGATCTGGTTTCTGGTCTTGGGTTTCGTACTGCTACCCATAACCCTGCGATGCGTTTCCCAGATTTCCGTCCAGGTTTCGATGTCAGACTCTGTAGGCTCCGGCGTTCCGAGGTCGAAACACCACCAGTCCGCAAAGCCCTGTAATCTGGCACACTCGGTCGGAGTCAGGCGGCGGACGAAGAACACAGGTGGTTCATCCTCGCTGCCGGACACGACTGGGGCATCCTTATAATCTCTGGAGAGCAAGGTTGGGGAAGTATCCTTGGTGACCTGGGCGTAGTAACCTGTGGTCATGGCATAGACAGCGTGGCGGTCTGCAGTATTCAGAGTAAACGAAACATCCTTATTGATGCCGTCCCCCTGGGGACCGTTCTTTTCTGCTCTGCCGATCATGGAACCCTGCAGGGCATAGCTTTCCACGATGGCGATGCCGCCCTGGTTGCAGGATGGATTGCCACAAGCTCGATCCAGCGTCCGAGAAGTATCCGCTTCATAAATCCCACTGTGGGGATTATCCGAAAGCATGGAATTGCTCTGGTCGGAACAGATGCCAAAAGCTCTCGGAACGAATAATGCCTGGTCGTTATTGCAGGAAAGGGTCGCTGACTTGTCCTCCTGGATGAGCGCACCTTTGCCACCGCCCTCACAACCACTGCGGATCTTAAGGGTCTTGGGCGTTTCCACCACAAAGGGCTGGTTGTTGCCACCCATTCCATAGGTGGCCGAAACCGTCTGTGCAGTTTCCAGTGGTCCCTTATACCGTGTGTCCTGTGAATGGTTCTCGAACACAAGCGGCGGATGATGGGATTCAGCCCGGAGGGTGCAGGTGACCTCATGGGTCACATCCATGCGGTTGCCGCCCTGGTCGTTTAGGACGATACCGTTTCTGCAGCGTTCGCCTGTCTCTCCAGAGCAAGGCGAAGCACCTCTGGCAGTTCTTTGCCACGCACGAAAGCTCTCCGCAGAATACCCTGACACGCCTTCGGACTCAAATAATACTTTTCCGGCACACCCGCTAGCAAGATCTGCGACAAGGAAGATGCGGCGTCTTCGCTGGGGGACTCCCCAGTATTGAGCATCGAGAGTTCTGTATGCAAGGCTCCATCCCTCTCCCATATAAATGTCGGCGTAGGGCCATCGGTTCTTTTCAGGCATAGGCACCTCGGTTCCCGGACAGACAACGCCGATGACCGCTTCGAGGACGGCTTTGAAGTCCTCGCCTTTGTTTGAGGAGAAAGCCCCTGGGACATTCTCCCACACGATGAATCGTGGATATTCTCCATTGGTCGCACACCTCATTTCTTTTATGATTCGGATTGCCTGGTAAAATAGGCTGGATTGCTTACCATCCAATCCGGCTCTCTTGCCCGCGATGGACATATCCGTGCAGGGAGAGCCGAAGGTGATAATATCGACAGGCTCGATCTCACCGCCGTTCATGCCGGAGATATCACCATAGTGTTTCATAAAGGGCAGGCGTTTGGTGGTCACCCGGATGGGGAACGGCTCGACCTCGGATGCCCACAGCGGCGTAATGCCGGAGAGCAAACCGCCGAGCGGGAACCCACCAGAGCCATCAAACAGACTGCCAAGAGTTAGATCCTTATTCATGGACAGTCACCTCCGCATACGGCAGCTTGCTACCATCACGAATCACAAAAACACCGTCCGAAGAACCAACTGCTTCGATATAGCGGTTGACGATGACATCCACGAACTTCTCATCCAGCTCGATGCCGTAACAGATGCGGTTCGTTTCCTCACAGGCCATGAGTGTGGAGCCGGAACCGAGGAACGGGTCAAGCACGATGCAGTTGCTCATGCTGGAGTTCTGGATGGGGTACGCCATCAGAGCAACAGGCTTCATGGTCGGATGCTCCTTAGAAGATTTCGGACGGTCATACTCCCAGATGGTGGTCTGCTTGCGGTCGGCATACCACTGGTGCTTGCCGCCGAGCTTCCAACCAAACAGGCACGGCTCGTGCTGCCACTGATACGGAGAACGACCAAGAACCAGGGCGTTCTTCTTCCAGATACAGCAGCCGGACAGATAGAACCCAGCATCGTGGAACGCCTGCCGGAAGATCAGTCCCTTGGAGTCCGCATGGAATACATAGATGCTTGCATCCGTTTCCATGTTCTGCTCAACATTCACAAACATGGCGAACAGGAATTTATAGAAATCCTCATCGGACATATTGTCGTTCTTGATCTTCCCAGCGGTTTCCTCCACATTTACATTGTAGGGCGGGTCCGTCAGAACCAGGTTGGCTCGGCGGCCTTCCATCAGCGTGGTGTAGGTTTCCGGCAAAGTGGAATCACCGCAGACCAGACGATGCCGACCAAGGAGCCAGACATCTCCGACCTTGGACATCGTAGGCTTCTGCAACTCTGCATCCACATCGAAATCGTCCTCTTTGATATCTTTGTTGTGTACCTTGGAAAAAAGTTGCTCGATCTCCGGGGCTTCAAAGCCAGTGAAGTCCGTATTGAAATCTGCCGACTGCAAATCCACGATGAGGTCAGCCAGGAGCTGTTCGTTCCAGGCACCTGTGATTTTGTTAAGGGCGATATTAAGAGCCTTGACCTTGTTCTCATCCTCGATGTGAACCATCACACACTGGACTTCGGTATAGCCCAGATCCTTAAGAACGGTCAGACGCTGGTGACCGCCGATGACCGTCATATCATAGTTGACGATGATAGGCTCCACATAGCCAAACTCCTGGATGGAGTTCTTGATCTTCTCATATTCCTTATCGCCAGGCTTGAGTTTCTTGCGGGGATTGTAAGCTGCCGGACGGAGTGCATCCACCGACAGAGTTTTCCATTCCATGCTCATGCGTTTTCCTCCTCTGTCACGGCAGGGCTTTCATACGGCTCTCTGCCATCTTCCTCTCTCCAGAACCTGTCACGGACATAACAGGCATGGGAGCAATATTTTCTGTTTCGGTTGCCATAGGCAGTAAATGTTTTGCCACAGTAGGCACACTGCTTTTCGTAGTAGGCGGTTGGCTTTCGGTTGATGTCAGCCTGATGCGCCGCCCACCAATTCCTTCTGCATTCATCTGAGCAGAATTTTCTCTTCCGGCCGGTGGCGGGCTGTTTGATTTCCTTACCGCAACACTGACACGCTGTTCCGGCTTCCATCTGCTCTTTCATATTGAAGGTGAGTTCCGTAGCGAAACCATCCAGCCCGTGGCTCTTGCAATAGTTGCGGACGATGTCACGGGAAAGACCGACAACCGAAGCAATGGCTCGGTAGCCTGTGCCACGAAGTCGCAGGTCACGGATCTGTTTTGCCTGAAATTCAGTCATTGCTTCACATCCTTTCGCTAAAAAGTGAGTTAAAAAAAGACCATAAAACCACTGTTTCCAGTAGGGTTTTACAGCCAAATAGCAAACAAATCAGCAAAAAGCACCGCTACCGCCCAGCTAGAAAAAGATAGGCGTTCTCGGTGCTTTCGCTATTTTTTATGAAATTTTCGGTTCCGTTCTGGGGGTGCTGGGGTATCCCCCCTATTAAATTCTGCGATTTTACACGCTTGAGGGGACGCCGGTCTTTCCGCACCCCGATAACAGAGATTTGACCCGCCCCTGGGGTGCAATGGTGGTGTGCAATCAGTAGCGGAACTCCTGGTATCGATCCTCGGTCATCGTTTTCGTATCGTGGCAACGCTTACAGAGCGATTGCCAGTTGCTTCGATCCCAGAACAGTTTCTGGTTTCCTCGATGGGGAACGATGTGATCAACCACTGTGGCACGAACATACTTTCCTCTTGCAAGGCAACGGACACACAATGGATGGGCTTGGAGAAAGGCTTTGCTTTCTCTCTGCCATCTGCTGCCGTACCCACGCTTGCCAGCGGAGCGTGTTGCTTCCGGGTGCAGGGCTTTGTGTTCCTCGCAGTACATCGTACCGTAAGGAACGAGCCTTGCACAGCCGGGGTGTTTGCATGGTGTGTTCGGACGATGCGGCATGGATCATTCCTCCCAGGGAAGACCGGGCTTGCCGAAATGTCCGTAGGCACTGACCTGGTTGTAATCCACATCCAGCAAGCCCAGCTCCTTGATAATGCCAGCTGGAGTCAGATCATAGTTTGCTCTGATCCAGTCCTTGATCTCACCAAGGGATACACGCTCAGTACCAAAGCACTCGACTGCCACAGACACAGGTTCAGCCATGCCGATAGCGTATGCCAACTGCACCTCGCACTTACGCACCTGTCCAGAACGGACGAGGTCTTTGGCGATCTTCCTTGCCATATACGCTCCGCTCCTATCGACCTTGGTAGGGTCTTTGCCGGAAAACGCACCGCCACCGTGTCTGCACATACCACCATAGGTGTCAGCGATAATCTTTCTGCCAGTCAACCCGGAATCTGCAAAAGAAGAACCTACCACGAAACGGCCGGTCGGATTGACCAGTTTCTCGAAGTCGGTGTTCAAATCGTAGTCCTGGGCGGCAGTTTCCATGACCGCTTGCACCAGAGGACGAATATCCATAACGCTGGTGTCCTCCCGGTGCTGGGTGCTGATAAGAAATGTGGTAATGCGACCTGTGTCATAATCATAGGAAACCTGTGCTTTCGCATCCGGCAAAAGCAACGGAGATTTCAGCTCACGCAGTAGTTCAAGAGCGTGTGTCGCTACCGCATAGGGAATCGGCAACATCTCTGGAGTTTCATCGGTCGCATAGCCGAACATCATACCCTGGTCACCAGCACCAGAATTACCATCGACACCAAGAGCGATGTCCGGGCTCTGCTTGCTGATGTACACAGTCACACGGTACTCTTCCGGATCAGAAAGACCAATGCGAAAAAGTACCTCTGTGACCAGAGCTTTATAGTCCGGCTCATAGCTGGAAGTGATCTCTCCGGCAATGATGACCTCATAATCTTTAATCATGCACTCTGCTGCCACACGGCTGTTTCTGTCATGGGACAGGCAGGTGGCAACAATGGCATCCGAAATCTGGTCGCAGATTTTATCCGGGTGTCCGCATGAAACCTGCTCACTCGTAAAAATCATAGAAAAAATCCTCCTTTCGTATGTACGGATGCGTGAAAGGATGAAAGACGCATCCGGCCAAGAAAAAAGAGCCTACGGAAAACTCCGTAGACCCTCTTTGCTTTTCTGGCGATTATAATAATAACACATCGAAATGGAAAAGTCAGTGCAAGACCAGTGCAAACTTTTCAGCACAATAAAACGCCCTACAAACTGGAATTTGGTGTGTGCTTTATAAATTTTTTCCAATACACTCAAGTTCGTTCATGGAATCCTTATTTTTTTCAAGTTCATCTCTGGCTGT
>NZ_QUDY01000006.1:0-18895 GCF_003477745.1 Clostridium sp. AF35-15
TATGGAGAAAGCGGGATATTCAGAAACTGTGTGAACATCAGGCACATCGGAACAGAATTCGTGTGTTCAGGGTCAGTGCCCGGAACACCAGCAGGCTGGCCTGTGACGGAAGCGGAGTGGTAGTAAGAAACCAGGAGAACCATAGCCTATGTACCTTCCGGACCGGAAAACAGTATAACTGCGACCTGTCAGCATCCTATAATATCGGAGCGAGATATTTTATACGGGAACTTTTAAAACCCTTGCCGGAAACGGAAAGGTCTTCACTGGAGGCAAAAGTACCTGCAGTGAAGCGTAGAACCTCCTGTGTTTATGCAGATTTAAGAAAGCTTTATGTGGAAGTAAACAACTTAAAAGCGGCATAAACGCAGGCAGATATACAGCGGACTACCTGTAATGTGGAAACCAGCCGTATCCGGCATGGGAAAAGTGCGTATCCGCACAAATTCTAAGTTACTGGCGTATCCGCCGATATTTAGTCTTGCCGTTTAAAACGGCTGAGAAGCACGTGACTTTAGCCATGTGAGGTTCACTGTGGGATGGTTTAGATTTACGGCATATTTGGTGTCGGCGGTCAAGCGTCGCAGAAAAGATTATTTGCTCCAGCTTTATAAACGCAGCAGTATCGTACTGAAATAGTTGATCTCGCCCCGCTCGTTGTTCAGCACTTTCCGGGCTTTTTGAAATAGAATAGAACCCACCACCTTTACTGAAATTGACAACAGCCGCTCCAAACCGGAGCGGCTGCTATGCAAAGTTTTGACTGTACCAAGTATAACAGATATGGATTTACGGCGAAAGGGCAGGACTGTGCCAATGTAGAGACAATTTTGTGCCACCCATGTTTCTTTGAAACATTATAGCAGTGATTCCACCAGCTGATGGATGTCGGTAAATGGATTGACAGCAATTCCAAACGGTTTGCTGCTGTCATTTTGAAGATGGTATTCCACGGCTTTCCGGATCAGGCTGAGATAATCTGTTTCACCTCCGCTGGTGCGGCTTCCTACCACACGAATATCAATGTTTGTCTGACGGTTGCGGTAGTGTTAAAAATACTTAGGCTCAGTTTGAGAACCCTCCGTTACAATCAGAATGACAGGCTTTATTTTTCTGCGTCGCTGTCCACGCTTTTCAATTTTTCCACGTGCCATTTTACAGCCCTCCCTTGATAAAGGGGATCGCACCATAACGGCCAATCAGATAGCCCTTCTCCACCTTAGCATCCTTGCGGATGGAAAAATCGTAAAGGGAGAACAGATCGGTAGCCGCTGTTTGCTCGTCTTTTTCGGTAAACCAAATCTGATCTCTCCTCAGTACATCCAGGTCAAGAAGATTGGTGTTGTGTGATGTGAAAATCAACTGGGCTCCATTTGGATTGAACTCCACACTGTTAAAAAGCGAGACCAGATGCTTTGTCAGAAGAGGATGCAGATGAGCGTCCATCTCGTCAGCGACAAGAAGGGTTCCTTCATCCAGCACCTTTTTTACAACACCGATCAGTTTGAAATAACTGTTGGTGCCATCAGATTCCTCTGCCATGTTCAGCGGGTAGGAAGAAGTATTTCCCTCTGTATCCTGTACCGTGTGAATGGCCTCAATATTGGTAAAGATATCATTACGCTGAGAAGGAGCGGATTCTGCATCACGCATCTGAAGGGATTGTATGCCAAAATCTGCAACACGCAGCATAGAGGCGATCACATGCCGGTAGTCACCCTCTTTGAGTTGTTCTGCTTCAAGGCCGTAGGCGTCTGCAACAGAATGTTTCGTGATGATCTGGCAGGAAGCAAACCATTCCAGAACTGGAATCACTTTGGAATAGCTCCAGTTTGATGCGACAGACAGATAGAGCTTGTTGGCCGAAGTGCGATCCTTGAGAGTGTTTTGTTCATCGACATCAACGGTAAAGCGAAAATCTTTTGTGTCTTTTCGCTCAAAAATGAGTGCCTGCCTGCCATTGGGATAGTAATACAGATATTCTTCGATAACAGCTTTGTCTGTTACAGAAAATCCATACGCATAGCGGATGCCATTTGTGGTGAAGATGACCTCAAAGCTGCTGGGGCGAGAGGGTGTTTCCCGGTCAAACTTGAAAGGCGAACGATCAATGGTTTTGTGGAGCTGCTGGTTATGCGAAGTCAGCACATAATTTACCATGAACCAAAACGCATTCAAGACATTGGACTTTCCAGAAGCATTGGCGCCGTAAATCACAGCAGACTTCAAATGCTTTTTGTTTCCGTCCACAATCAGGTGCTCTGGATGTTCGTTATCCTTACTGGCAAGCAGGGATAACACGACATTATCTTTGATAGAGAGAAAGTTCTCTACACTAAATTGAATCAGCATAAAACAACCTCATAAATCCTTGTTATAATATATTATATCCGCATTTTTGTGAAAAATCAACGCAAATGAAAAATAAAAATCTGTATAGAGGATTTAATAGAACAGCCGTGTGGAGAGGATATGCGGGGATCTCATCTTTCTTAGGAAGAAGCGGCTCTTTGATTTCTTCCTCGGAATTTCCGTTACTGGGCACGTATGCGTAAACAGTAACAGTACTCAATTTTGGGGATTGCCTATAAGCAGGAGAAAACGGTATAATTGAGGAAGGCAGTTGGGTATAAGGGGTACAAGTGGTGGAGATGAAAAATATTGTGAAGACGGAAAGAGGGGCGGTTGTCTGGGATATGGGATGATGCGGGTGATCGATGCGGTGCATCGCCGTTTACATAAATAGATAGAGGAAATACGATGGAACTGAATTTAAGCGAACCGGGACAGAGCCGGTATCTGAGAGTATATGAATATTACAAAGAATTGATCGTGTCCGGGCAGATGAAGCCGGGAGCGAAGCTGCCGTCGATCCGCAAATGTTCCCTGCAGCTGCAGCTTTCGCGGACGACGGTGGAGACGGCGTATATGCTGCTGGCGGCGGATGGCTATATCATTTCGCGTCCGCAGAGCGGATTTTATGTAACGGATGCGGTGCTGGCGGCTGCAAACCGGGAGGAAATAGAGCACGGTGTGCCGCGTCAGGAGGAACGCCCGGAAATCCGGTATGATTTTGCGTCTTCAAATGTGGATCGGGAGAGCTTCCAGTTTGATTTATGGCGGCGCTATGTCAAGAGCGCCCTGCGCCAGGATGAGCGGCTGCTTTCTTATGGCGAACCGCAGGGAGAGCGGGAATTCCGGGAGGCACTCTGCGCGTATCTGGGGCGCCACCGCAATGTGATCTGTACGCCGGACAGTATCGTAGTAGGGGCGGGTGTGCAGAGTCTCTTGCATATTTTGTGCCCGATGCTGCGGGAGCGGGACAGCGCATGGTTTTTTAATCCGTCGTTCCGGCAGGGACGCCAGATTTTTGAGGATTATGGGTTTCGGACCGGGGATATAAGAGAGTATTGGGAAAATAATGATAGGAGGATTGAGTCCTCAAAAAAGGATTTGTGCGGAATAGAAAAGCCAGATGTATGTGCAAGAGAGATGAAAACAGGGTTATCCGAACAGATGTCAGAGGCGATGAGACATACAGGGAAAAGTGTCTGCTATCTGACCCCATCGCAGATGACAGTCTGGGGCGAGGTCATGCCGGTGGGCGACCGGATGAAGCTTTTAAAGGATGCGGCGCGCGAGGATATGCTGATTATTGAGGACGATTACAACAGTGAGTTCCGCTATTATAACCGCCCGACACCGTCCTTGCAGGGGCTTTCCGGCGGGCGGGGCGTCGTGTATCTGGGGACATTTTCAAGGCTGCTTCTGCCATCGATCCGCATGAGCTACATGGTCCTGCCGCCGGATCTGCTGAAACGGTATCAGGAGCGGGGGCGTTTTTATAACCAGACGGCGTCCAAGGCAGAGCAGATTGCCCTCTGCCAGTTTATCCGGGACGGACATCTGGAAAGCCAGATCCGAAAGTCCAAGAAATTGTACGCGGCAAAGGCAAAGTGTCTGTGTGATGCGGTGCGGCGCATTTTTGGAGAAAAAGCGCGAACGCATCTGGGCGATGCCGGTTTTCTGGTTCTCATGGAGCTTGACAGCCCGCTTACATCGGCGGAAATTGCCTGGCGTGCGGCACAGGCAGGCGTCGCCGTCCGCCCGGTGGAGTCGGTCGGGAGTCTTTTGGAAAAACAGGAGCATCATTTTCAAGAGGGATATCCGAAGCTCCTGTTGTCCTGTGCCTCGATGGGGGCAGAGCGGTATGAGGAGGCGCTGGAGGTGCTGAAAGAGGTAGTGTATAAGAAAGAAAAATAGAAGATAGATATAGAAGTTAAAATGTCCGCATAAACCACAGCCAGTATCCGGAACCATCCGGGCAGTTGTGGGTATGCGGACATTTTATGCGACATTCTTACCCGTTTTTCTCCTCATGCGGCAGCCGGTTCCGGAGCAGCCGCTTTTTTAATTCACTCCAGTGAAATGGAATTAGCGGGTAAATATAACTTTTTCCGGCGATTGTCCGGTTAAAGACAAGGCAGCCGACGGCAATGAGTGTTCCGGCGATGAAGCCCCAGAGATTGAGGAAAAAGGTCAGAATCAGGAGCAGGACGCGCATGAATTTGAGCGCGTAGCCGAGTTCGAAGCTCGTCATCGAGTAGTTGGCGATCGTGACGAACGCCATATAGAGCATCGTCTCGCTGTTGAACCAGCCGGATTTGACCGAGTATTCCCCAAGCACGATACCGGCGATGACACTGAGCGGTGTCGTCAGCATGCTGGGGGTGTTGACTGCCGCGAGCCGCAGACCATCGATGGCAAATTCCAGGATCAGGAGCTGATAGATCAGCGCCACATGGATCTCGTCGGTGACACGGATAAAAGCGAGCCATTCCGGGATCCAGCCGGGATTCTGCATAAAAAGCAGCCACAGCGGTGTCAGAAATAAGGTCAGGAAAAAGATGACCGTCCGCGACAGGCGCAGATAGGTGCCGGTCAGCGGTGGAAAATAGTAGTCGTCGGCTTCCTCGATGATATCGAAAACAGAGGATGGCAGAATCATTGCGGATGGCGAATTGTCCACCAGAATGATGATATTTCCTTCCAGAATCGAGGCAGCGGAGGTATCCGGACGCTCTGAAAAACGAAATTTTGGGAACGGATTGAACCATTTGTGCGGATAAATACATTCGGCAAGGCTTTCCTGATTCATCGAGAGGGCATCGACATGCACTTTTTGAATCCGGGTGCGGATGCGGTTTAAAAGTTCGGTGTCCACCCGGTTTTCCATGTAGCAGATGGCGATATCGGTGTGCGAACTTTCCCCAATATTCATGATTTCCATCCGCAGCTTCGGATCGCGGATGCGCCGCCGGATCAGAGCCGTGTTGAACACAAGCGTTTCGACAAAACCATCGCGCGAGCCGCGCAATACCTTATCCTTTTCAGGCTCGCTGACTCCGCGGGCGGGATAGGTGCGGCAGTCTATCGTGAGTGCCTGTGCATATCCGTCGATCAGAAGAAAAGGAACACCGGAGAGAAGCTGGATAATCAGCGCGTCCGAATCTGTTTCCAGCCCGATTTCGCCGTAGGCGAGGTAGAGGGCGGCAAAATCGTTTGCATTGTCAGGCATCTGGGCGGTTTCAATGCTGCTCATCGCCTGCAGCACTTTTAAAAGCGTATCGTCCTTGGTAAAACCATCAATACAGTAGAGGCAGGCATCGCGCCCGCCGATCATCAGGTTCCGATCTACGACATCAAAACTGATGTCCGGTCGGAGCTTTTTTTGAAAAAAAGTCCGGTTATTTTCAATGGATGAAGAAATCTGCATCGTGTAAATCTCCTATCAGAGAAGCCAATATCAGTGACCGCGAAGGGACTGGAATGGAACAAAATGTTTACAGATGGAGTATGTGCGAAAAGGATAAAAATATACGAAATGAAGCAAACAGAAAAAAAATCTCAAAATATGTTTTTTTAAAAATTCATGGCAAGCGAGGCAATATCAGGGAAAAAGGCGGAAAAAATCGCTGCAAAATGAGACTTAACATGTGCTGAATGGAAAAAGAAATTTGCATGTTAGTTTTAGCAACTAAAAAACCAATGCTTTATTGAGAATAAAATTCAATTAAAAAATAGATAAAAATTCTCATTTTTAAATAGATTTAAATAATTGACAGATTTTATTAGATTAGTTTATACTAACCTCCTCGGTCACCTGAGTTAGGGATGCCTAATCTGGTGCGGAGAGTAAGATATTACAAAAGATTATATGGAGGAATATGTATGAAAGGTAAGGGAAGATCCCGGCAGGCAATTCTGGCGGCGGTGACCGTGTTAGCGGCGGCGCAGGCAGGGACTGCTTATGCTTCAACCGGACCGGCATCGGAGTCCGGAGTACAGACCGGTGCCTGGATTCAGGAAGGACAGGACTGGAAATATCAGGGAACGGACGGAATGCTTAAGACTGGATGGGTCAAGACCGAGAGCGGCTGGTATTATCTGGATCCGCAGACCGGACGGATGATGACTGGATGGATCACAGTCGATGGACAGCGGTACTATATGAACACAACTGCCGATGGCGTGGAAGGACAGATGCGCCGCGGCTGGTGGAAGGACAATGCAGGAAAATGGTATTTCTTCAGCACTGCATCCGATGGAACGGAAGGTATGACCGTGACAGGATGGCAGTGGATTGATGGAAAATGCTATTATTTTGATAACTTGAGTGCAGAAAACTTTGGTCAGATGCACACCGAAGGCCGGACGCCGGACGGCTACAGCGTCAATGCGGATGGACAGTGGGTCAATGAAAATGGAGAGGTCCAGACCCGTGCGGATAGAGGTTACGCGAGCAGCCCGGCAGCAGACGGCAACGGAAGCAGCGTATCAGGAGGCGGTTCGGGAAATTCCGGCAGTTCCGGCGGCAGCCATTCGGGGGGCTCTGGAAGCAACAGTAATTCTGGAAATAACAGTAATTCTGGAAATAACGGTAATTCCGGGAATGACGGAAACCAGAATGGCGGAAATACAGGAGATAACGGAAACACTGAAAATCCAGACAAGCCGCAGATGGTTTCGCTGGTAGATGAGACGAAGACAAAGCTTACCGAAGTAAATTCCCTGGGCTGGTGGCTTCCGATCGCATTTGATGAGGGATACAATGCAGGCAATACGGTCGTTAAGGTCGATGGAAAAGATGTAACCAATCTTTTAACTCCGATCACAGATGACGGACGTATGGCAAAACTGGCGCTTCTTGGCACACCGGGCAAAGTAACCGTCAGCAGCAAAGAAGATGCGGCAAAGGAAGAGACGGTGGTTCTGAGC
This sequence comes from Clostridium sp. AF35-15, assembly GCF_003477745.1. Taxonomy (NCBI): domain Bacteria; kingdom Bacillati; phylum Bacillota; class Clostridia; order Eubacteriales; family Clostridiaceae; genus Clostridium; species Clostridium sp. AF35-15. The sequence continues at coordinate 7,279 of NZ_QUDY01000006.1, forward strand.
AATGAGAGCCAGGAAGATGCTGTATATGAGGAAAACGACGGCTATCTGCCTGAGAAGATTCTGACGCATGAGTCAGTTGCTTACTGGGACTATTATCTGACCAATTACGATGAAAACGGAAATGCCCGCATTTCTCCGAAAAAGACTACGTATAACTTGAATGAGGAGAAGCAGACTCATCCGAGCTATTCGCCGGATGCGGTTCTTCCAAAAAATGGAAAAGCAGCCGTTACCATTTTGTTTAACTATAATACAGACGAGGAAAAAGAGTGGTTTGACGGCATCCGCAAACTGGAGCTGGTTGAATACGATGAGCAGAAGGACACAATCAATTCAAGCCTCGTATTTGACAGTGAAAAGAATGTGGCGCACGGACAGGGACGCGTTGGACAGCTGACTATCCAGACAGGACAGAGCAATTTCTACAATAATGGACGTTATTATGTGCGGGTTGTATCGTCGGCAGGCGGTTCCGCGCTCGTCCCGATTCATGTCGTCAATGAGACAGTACCGACGCTGGAGCTTAAGGAAACACCGCAGTCCGGCAAGAATCTTCATTTTGCAGTCAGCGATCTGGTATACGCAATTGAGACACCGATCGAGCGTGTGACCCTGGAAGATCCGAACGGAACAGTAAGCGACCTTAAGATGCTCGATGACTGGTATCTCTACAGCCAGGATTTATTTGTTCTGTACAATGATAATACAGACCATCTGCCATACAAGGGCAATTACAAGATCACTGTATATGCAAATGGTTTCCGGTCATTCTCCAAGAGCTTCAAGGTGAAAACGGGCGCAGAGCCGGTAAAAGAGAAGGAACAGACCAATGGTCAGAAAATGGCGGCATACGGATTCGACGGTATCAGCACCGCATCGACTGGTTCCAGCGGAAGTGGAAGCTCCAGCGGCAGCAGCTCAGGAAGCTCTGCAATTTCTGCAAACCTGATTTTTGATTCAGATCTGCTTGTAAATGCACATCTCCTAGAACAGATCAAGATGGAAAATGATGCTTCTAAGGCCGTCATGAAATGGTGGGACAATGCGATTCCGGATGCAGTCTTTGATACTGGAGATGATGAGTTCTTCAGATGGACAGACTACGTAAATAAGAGCGAGAATCAGAAATACGAAGAGAACAGAATGCTTCCATTTGCAGATTACCGTGAAAATGGAGCATTGGATCCGAACCATCCGGCAACGGCAAAAGAGGTTCTCGAAGATGGTCTGCTCGGCGATATCCAGTACAATGGAAACTTCTCCCGTCAGGATGCACCGGCGATTACAGTTGTACAGAACAAAGAGGGCGAGCCGGTAGTCCTGCAGACAGAGGATACAGAGTATATCGAGGCGGTTCAGAGTATCGTTGTCAACGGAAACTGGCAGGCACTCAGCAAGACCAAATATTTCATCGATAAAGAAGCGAGCACCATTACCATTGATGCGGATGTATTCAAGGCTGGTGAGGAGTATAAGCTGACTGTCGATGCAACGGGATATAAGAGCCAGAGTATCGCATTTACATACGATAAGGTGCTGGAAAACGATTTATCGCTGACCGTTGATTATGCGGAAGATAAAGAGGCGTTTGCAGCTGAGAAAAAAGAAGATTCTAATAAGACTTACTATTTTGCAAATGCTGAATTTACCGTTAATGGCAGCAAGGGAGATTTCCTGAAGAACCTGAAATCTGTTACCCTGCTTTCTGACGAGGAAGATGCGGTTGAGAGAAATATCTACACGAAAGGCGTGTCCAGCAGCAACGATGTTTACTATGAAGTATCCGGGGATGGCAAGAAGCTGATTCTCCATCAGGTTCAGCCGGGAACTTATAAACTGACACTTCATTCGAATTACTACACAGAGACCCTGAGATGTGAATTTGTGGTGGAGAAGGAAAAGGAAGAGATTAAAGAAGAGATGCCAGCTCCAGAAGTGGTGAAGTTCAGCAAACATAAAGCCAGCTGGTCATTTGATCCGGATTTTGGCCGTGCTTCTTTTAAGAATTCAACAAAAACAAGTGTAAAAGATTATTTGACTAAGATTACGTCTGTGAAGGTTGGAAAAACAGAGTATACGAAAGCTTCTTACAGCCTTAGTTCGTATAAGCCTACATGGAAGATGTCGGATGCAGATGATCCAGATAACAATGTACAGAATTTTGATTGCATCGATTTCACCTTAGACGGTTTCAGCACCGAAGAAAGCACCGATGTAACGATCCAGGCAGAAGGATATGAAGAGCTTACATTTACAGTTACAAAGGATATGAAGTTAGCGGGTGACGAAGAGAAACTGCTTCCGGCACCGGAACTGACAGGCAGCACTACGGTTGATACGGGAGATCCGCTGGTTCTGACTGGTGATGAAGAGTATCTGAAAGCAATTAAGTCTGTAAAAGTAACTGGCAATGATGAGGAGGAAGATGCTGCACTTGAATTTAAAGTAAATGGTACAACATTGACAATTCAGACTGGCACACTGGATAGTGGATTGAATGAGGTTGTGATCGAAGCCAAAGGTTACGATAATCAGTCGATCACGGTTACAGTTGAGAGCCAGAAAGCAGATACAGAAATTGAGGTTTCCAGTGTTGTAAAAGAGCGTAGTTGGACAGGAGATTATTATTTACTGATTCGCTTCAATGGAGTTGAGGGAGAAAAGTTAAAAACCTTCTTAAAGGAGATTGATTCGGTTGCGGTAAATGGAACAGAGTATAGCAAGGCATCCGTTTCCTCGCTCCTTAGAAGTGGTGAGTTTGCACCGCATGCAACGGATACATCTTATAGCAATGATAATTATGATTGTTTAAAGGTTTCAGCGTCCGGATTGAGTGAAGAAGAGGATAATGAAATTCTTATCTACACTAAGAATAACGGAATGATTAAGTGCAAACTTGATAAAAAATGGAAATTAATCAAGGAATCCAAAACGCTTCTTGCCGACGAAGTCCTCCCAAGCGAGATCGTCACCACCCCAACCGAGGGAGTAACCACACCGGAGCAAACACCGGAAGAGCCGAAGACGAATGACGAAAACAAGGCAGATGTACCGGATGGCGATAAGAAGAACGAGACAGACGATGCGAACAAGGCCCCGGAAGTAGACGAGGACAAGAAAGAGGATTCGGACGCGTCCAAGGATACTTCGGATGAGAAGAAAGACGAAACTTCAGATAAAGGCGATGCTGACAAGGATGATTCGAAAGATGAGTCCGGTGAAACTGGTGACGATTCCAAGGATAATGATTCCAAGAAGGATGAGACCGGTAACGTAAAAGATGATACTTCTGATAAGGAAGAATCTGACGGCGGTAAAGGTGATGCTTCTGAGAAAGAAGAGTCTGTTTCCGAAGAAGAGTAGTTGTATTTAAAGGAGTAAAAATTGAAACAGAAGTGGTGGATTTTATTAACCCTGCTGCTGTGTGGCTGCGGTGCTTCATCGCAGCCGGATCAAACGGGGACGGTCCAGAATGACCGTCCTCGTTTATCTGCGTCTACGGAAGAGACGGCAGAAAATGTGGCAGCAGTAGAAAAAAACGAAAATTTAGAGAAAAATCCCTCAAATTCGAACCAGAATCCGGGAGAAGGGCAGAATTGGACAGTGTTTGCGATGGATACTGTGATGCAGTTTGACGCCTACGGCGGAAGTGCAAATTTGCAGGAAAAAGTGAAACGGCGGGTGGAAGAGCTGGAAGGGGAGCTTTCGACAACGCAGGAAAACAGCGATATTTTTCATCTGAACCAGGAGAAAACAACGGAACTTTCAGCGGATACGCGTTATCTGATGCAGGAGGCGCTGGCACTGGGAGCGGAAACAGATGGTGCGCTCGATATTTCGATTTACCCGGTTGTGCAAAGCTGGGGATTTACAACGGGAAATTACCGGGTCCCCAGTGAGAGCGAGCGGGAAAGCCTGCTTAAATCGGTCGATTATCGTCTGGTCGGTTTAGAAGCAGATACGGCGTCGATCGAGCCGGGAATGATGGTGGATCTAGGCGGCGTCGGAAAGGGATTTACCGGGGATGAGGTGGTAAAGGCTATGAAGGAGGACGGCGTGACAAGCGCGTTGTTCAGTCTTGGAGGTAATATCCAGACGATCGGAACGAAACCGGATGGCGAGAAATGGTATGTCGGTATCAAGGATCCGGAGAGCGACGGCTATCTGGGCGGAGTCAGGGTGCAGGATGAGGCGGTCATTACCTCCGGCGGCTATGAACGCTATTTTACGGACGATGACGGAACGATTTACTGGCATATCATGGATCCGTCCACTGGGGCGCCGGCGCATAGCGGGCTGATTTCTGTGACAATCATCGGACCGTGCGGGCTGCGCTGCGATGGGCTTTCGACCGCCCTGTTTGTCATGGGACGGGAAAAGGCAGCGGCACATTGGGCGGCGCATCAGGACTATGAGGCAGTCCTAGTTGACGAGAGCGGCACGATCTGGCTGACACCGGGCTTAAAAGACCGATTTATTCCGGTGGATCAGGGGGAGACGCGGGAGATTCGGATATTGTGATTCTGGAACAGATCTAGTATAATGAGCAGAGAAAAGTGCATGCGAGTCAGATTTACAATTTATAACGAAGAGGTCGAAAATACCGTGAATGATAGATTGAAAAAGAAGCTTCTTTGCTTTGAGCGCGCTCTCTCCACATTGGAAGGATACGAGGGATGGATGATAGGCACAACTACACTTCATCTGGACTGGCAGCCCAAACAGGGGGAGAATGAGTTTTGCTATACCAAATTAACTCCAGAAATCATCAAAAAAGGCCGCTCGGCAATCCGGGTCCGCATAGCGGCAGCGGAGGAGGAAAAGGAACGGGAAAATGAGGAGATGGAAGTGCTGCTGGTAAAACCGCGCCAGAGCGTCCTTGTCCCGGAAAAAGAGAAAATGCCGCTCATGAAAGCAATTACGGAACTGGGCAGTGAGGATGATGATACGCTGGTATTTAGCCGCAGCCAGATGGAAGAATATCTCCGGGAGGCGGCAGATACCAATCCGATCCATCAGGGAGAAGCGGCAGTTCTGCCGGGGTTTCTTGTTATGAATGCCTGTCTGCTTCGTCTGTGGAAGAAGGGCTGGATGAAGGGACAGACTGCTCTGGAAGTACGTTTTCTTGCCCCACTTCGTCCTGATGAGGAGGTATATCTGTCGGATTCGGGGCAGGAGGGAAGAAACGCGGTGTATCTGAGAGCGAAGCAAGAGGGAAAGGAAATTCTTTCGATTACAGAAAAATAGGGATGCCGATGATAAAGTGGGTGCAGAGGAGCTATGGATGCATATGTAAACCATCTGCAAAAACAAGGTTGACAATCCTCTGAAATTCCGATATACTCTTTTCTAGCAAAGATTCTCTGTGTGTGATTCATAGGAAAATGCATTACACGGCTTAGAATTTTATCACTGAGGAGGTATATATAATGAGTTCAGAGACAAGTGCAGTGAACGTACACGGCGCATGGAGCGCGAAGCGGCTTACACTTTTGGCGATGATGCTGGCTCTTATCAGTGTGTCTTCGTATATTGCGATTCCGCTTCCGTTTTCGGATGCAAAGATCACAGCGCAGACGATGATTGTCAACCTGATCGGTCTGCTGATTGCACCACAGGATACCATTTTAGTTATGGCGAGCTGGCTGCTGTTAGGCTTATGCGGTGTGCCGGTATTCAGCGGCGGAAGCGCAGGACCGGGAAAACTGCTTGGACCGAGCGGCGGTTACTATATCGGATTTCTGGTTGTAGCGTTCCTGATTTCCCTGTTTTGCCGGAAATGGAAAAATGTTGCATTCCAGACAGCGTTCCTGATTGTAGTTGGTATTCCGGTGATTTACGCATTCGGTGCAGGCTGGATGAAACACGTGACCGGACAGCCGTGGGGTGCAGTTATCGTGCAGTCGATAATTCCGTTTATTCCGCTGGATATCGTTAAGTGTGTGGCAGCGGTAGCACTTGGAAAGGCGCTGAAGCGGACGGGTTTATTTGGAAATTAGATAGAAAATAAAGATGGGATGTGGTAGTGAACAGAATCAGCCTTTTAGTGCAGAAATGCAGCCAGGAGGCATGAGGAGTCCGTTGCCGCATCCCTTTAATTTTAATTATGAATAGAAGAAAAACAGGAGAAAAGTATGAATCACGTATATATTCTGGGCGGTTTGCGCAGTTACATCGGGGTGAAAGATGGAATGTACCGTCATATCCCGGCGGAAAAGCTAGGGGCGGAGGTGCTGCGGGAGGTGGTTTCGCGATTTGAGCTTCCAACCGATGCGATCGACTATATAATAGGAGGAAATGCGGTCGGGGGAGGCGGCAATATCACGCGTCTGGCGGCACTTTCGGCAGGGTTTCCAGAGCGGATTCCGGCAGTTACTTTGGATCTGCAGTGCGGGTCGGCGCTGGAGGCGATCAGCGCGGCAGCAGCCAAGATTGAGAGCGGGATGGCGGATCTGGTCATTGCCGGGGGAATGGAGAGTTCTTCGGTACAGCCGTACCGCATGATGTCCCCGAACCATCCGGAATATGACGGTGGAAAGGTGTATACGGTTGCACAGTTTGTGCCGGGAAAGCGCGGCGAGCAGGTTATGTTAGAGGGCGCGGAGGAGACTGCGATCCGGGAAAATGTCTCTAAGGAAGAGATGGACACCTGGGTGCTCCGGAGCCATAAGAGGGCGGCGCAGGCGCGCAAAGAGGGAATATTGGAGGATATAACGGTTTCCATCGACGGCAGCAGCCGGGATGAGGGAATCCGTCCGACAATGAGCCAGCGTCTGATCGACCGCCTGCCGTATCTGCTTCCAAATGGCACGAAAATCACGGCGGCAAATGCGTGCCTGATGCACGATGGCGCGGCATTTGTGGTACTTTGTTCGGAAAGGTTTTTGCGGGAACAGGGACGGAAAGCAGAATGCCGTTTCCGGTTTGGTACAGCGATAGGGGATGATCCGATGATGAGCCCAAAATCAGCCGTCAGCGCTGCTAAGGCGATACTTGCAAAAACGGGGCATTCTTATCAGGAGATCGATGCTTTTGAGGTCAATGAAGCGTTTGCCGTTATTGATGTTCTATTTGAACGTGCATTTCCGGGGATTGAAGACCGTTATAATATCTGGGGTGGGGCACTTGCCTATGGGCATCCATATGGAGTCTCCGGCGCAATGATTCTGCTGCATCTGATGAAAGCACTGGAACATAAAAATGGGCATTTGGGAATGTGCTGCGTGGCAGCCGCCGGAGGGATCGGAAGCAGTATTCTGGTGGAGAAAGTAATGAAGTAGATGAAGACAGTGCTTGAATGATATAAAAAGTAAATGTGGTAAATTTAAAAGCTCAAATTGGTAAAAAGTTCTATATAAAAATAAGTAAAAGACAGGAATTAATCATGAAAGAAATACAGACACAACGTATAAATACATATCTGGATGCGCTCCGGGCATACCCGCCAGAGTGGGAAGCCCTGATCACGGAGAAAGAGCGCTATACGTTCGGGGAGCTCATCGAGGCGGCAGAACGCGTAAGGAAACATCCGAAAGAGATAGAAGAAAAACAGGGAAAACGTCACATCCACTGGATCCAGGAACCGACGATCGCGCATCAGCTTATTCAGTTTCTGGCATATGGAGACGGAAATACGGTTCCGGTGATTGCACCGTCCGATGTAAAAATTTCCGATGAATTGCGTGACGTGACACCTCCGGAAGGGGCATATATGGGTGTGATGACGTCGGGAACCTCCGGTCGTCAGAAAGTATTGTTCCGCTCCTTTGAAAGCTGGCACGATTTTTTTAAGCTTCAGAATAAAATTTTCAAAATGGGAGAGGGAAGCATTACGTTTATGCAGGGGAGCCTGGCGTTTACGGGCAACCTGAACCTTTATATGGCGCAGCTTGCGTCCGGCGGAAGCGTCGTTGCGGCGGATTCCTTTGATCCGCGCCTCTGGAAGCGGATGATCGAGGCAGAACAGGCGACCTGCGTCTATCTGATTCCTGTCAAGCTGCGGGCGCTGCGGCGTATCTATGAGCGGGAACAGGCGGTCAATTACCGGATTATTTCTTTTGTCAGCGGCTCCCAGAGTATGGGCGGTGCGGAGGCAGTGCAGTTTAAAAAGGCATTTCCCGAAGCGGAGATTACATTGTATTATGGCGCCAGCGAGCTGAACTATATTACCTATATCCGTGGAAGTGAGATGAAAGAAGATACGACGCTGGTTGGCCGTGCATTTCCAGAGGTGGATGTCTGGATTGAAAACGACCATTTCCATGTAAAAACGCGGTATGGAATTCTTGGAATTGGAAATGACGCGGTGATTGGGGACTGCGGTCACACAGATGCAGAGGGACTCTTCTATTTTGATGGGAGGGATGATGATATCTGCAACATAAATGGGAGAAAAGTGTCATCCCTCCGGATCGAAGAGGCGGTGCGGACATTTCCGGGAGTGGCAGAGACGGCAGTGAAGGCAGTCCATGAGCATGGGCGCGATTATCTGAAAGTGTGGATTGTGTGGGAGAAAGAAGCTGAAAGGGAAGAAATTGCCGGAAGTGACAGCGGAAAAAGTGGGTGTATCAATATGGCAATTCGGGAATTTTTGGCAGAAAGACTGGCAGATTATGAGATTCCACGCGAATTTGTATTTCTAAAGGAGTTTCCAAAGACTGAAAGCGGAAAGATTCGTAAAAAAGAACTGTGAAAATTGCTTTTTCTTGTCAAAAAAGAAAATGACTTATTGTGCAAAATGACAAAAGAAAGACATAGGGGCAGCTTATGGAGATGCACTGATGGCAGCGATTGGAGTCGGATTCTACCAAGGTTTTCAGATTTGCGCCAAGTAATCCAAAAGAAATGTATTTATAAGCCGGATTTAGGACAATAAGCGGGAATCCTCGGCAATTCAATTACCGAGATGAAAGCGCAGGAGTGTGCATATCTGCACAATGCAAATAGTATAATAATTCTCATCCTTTGAAAAGGCTTTTTGACTGTAATCATTGATATTACAATTGAAAAGCTTTTTCATTTATAGGTTCCCGATAATGTGTAAAAATGAAATTCAATCAACTGGGCAGAATATATGTTCGAAATTCCGCACTTTCCTTGCAATGAAAACTGTGCTATGGTATACTGAAAAGAAGATTTGGAGGCATTTTGAAGCGTTCTTTTTTTAGTTTGAACCAGATCTTGAACCAGAGAGAAAAGGAAGGAATTTACCGTGATTTCGTATGTAAAAGGCATCCTGGCGGAGAAAGCAAAGGACCGTATCGTGGTCGAGTCCGGCATGATGGGGATCGGGATTTTTGTCCCGATGTCGGTGCTGGAAGTTTTACCGCCGCTCGGGGAAGAGGTAAAGATATATACGCACCTGCAGGTGCGGGAGGATGATATGAGCCTGTACGGCTTTTTAAGCCGTTCGGATCTGGAGATGTTCCGCCAGCTTCTGGGGGTCAACGGCATTGGTCCGAAGGGGGCACTTGGCATCTTGTCGGCGCTGCGTCCGGAGGATCTGCGTCTTGCGGTTATGACTGGGGATGCGAAGGCGATCTCCCGTGCACCGGGCGTTGGGGCAAAGACGGCACAGCGGATCATTCTCGATTTGAAGGATAAAGTACAGGCAGAGGATCTGCTGACACCGCTGTTAGATGGCAGTGCGGCGGTTTCGCCGGCTGCGGGGAACGGGCTTTCAGGCAATGCGGTGAAGGAAGCCGTGGAGGCGCTGGTGGCGCTGGGATATACGAATGCCGAGGCGGTGAAGGCGGTCAAGAGCGCCAATGTGACGGAAGAGATGGATTCCGAGGCGGTATTGAAGGCATCACTGAAATATCTGGCGTTTTTGTAAAACAACCTATGTGTCGGACATTCGAAATTGCAGGATCATAAAAAATAGTGGTGCTTGTGCGTCAGATGAAAATTTGGAATGTGTGGCAGATATGAGAAAATGGAACTGTCATGGCTTAATTGAATGAGAGAGAAAAACAGGAAAGACAGGAAACAAGTATGAGCAGAAGGACGATTACAACCGAGGTGACGGAGGAGGATAAGCGGATTGAGGGAAGTCTCCGCCCGCAGACCTTAGACGAATATATCGGTCAGGAGCGGATCAAATCGACGTTAAAGGTATTTATCCATGCGGCGAAATCCCGCGGCGAGGCGCTTGACCATGTTCTTTTCTATGGACCGCCGGGATTGGGAAAGACGACACTTAGCGGCATTATCGCCAATGAGATGGGAACCCGTATGAAGGTTACTTCCGGTCCGGCAATCGAGAAACCAGGGGAGATTGCGGCGATTCTCAACGGGCTCCAGGAGGGAGACGTCCTCTTTGTGGATGAGATTCACCGCTTAAACCGCCAGGTGGAAGAGGTGCTTTATCCGGCGATGGAGGACTATGCGATCGATATCATGTTGGGAAAAGATTCGACGGCGCGCTCGATTCGTCTGGATCTGCCGAAATTTACGCTGGTAGGCGCGACGACACGCGCGGGGCTTCTGACGGCGCCGCTGCGCGACCGCTTCGGCATCGTGCAGAAGATGGATTTTTATACGCCTGAAGAGCTGCAGACGATTGTCCTGCGGACGGCGGGAGTTCTGAATGTGGAGATTGATAAGACGGGGGCCTATGAGATTGCGAGACGTTCGAGAGGAACGCCGCGTCTGGCAAACCGCCTGTTAAAACGTGTGAGGGACTTTGCACAGGTCAAGTACAACGGCGTGATTACGAAAGAAGTCGCGGATTTTGCACTGGATATCCTTGATGTGGACAAGCTGGGACTTGACAACAACGACCGTGCGATCTTACATATGATTATCGACAAGTTTTCCGGCGGTCCGGTCGGACTGGAGACGCTGGCGGCAGCGCTGGGCGAGGATGCTGGGACACTGGAAGATGTGTATGAACCGTATCTTCTGATGAACGGTCTGCTCAACCGGACTCCGCGTGGGCGGATGGCGACCGAAGCAGCGTATCGGCATCTCGGGTATGCCTGGAATCAAGCAAAAAACGGTATTTCTGAGATTTGATATTTGATTGATTTGAAGGTGGTATTTCTGTGTGGGTGACGTGACAACGTCGAACCATATTTATTAATAGATAGAAAGAAGAGAATGCGATGGCAAAACAGTATATAGATGTATTAATTGATGGAAAAGTGTATAGCCTGGGCGGCAGTGAGACGGAAGGATATGTACAGCAGATTGCCACGTATCTGAATGGGAAGATTTTCCAGCTCAAGGCGCAGCCGGGATTTTTGAAAATGCCGGAAGACTACCAGAGTATTATGACTTATCTGAATCTGGCGGATGATTATTTTAAAGAAAAAGAGAGTGCGAAGGCACTTGCATCCGACAAAGAGAGCATGGAAAAAGAGACATACCGTCTGAAACATGAGATGGTCAGCACCCAGATGAAACTCGAGAGTCTCCGCAATGAGCGCACCGTCAGCGAGGAAGAACTGGAGACAGCAAAGAAGGCGGCAAAAGAGGCAGCTGAGCAGGCGGAAGCTGCTAAAAATGAGGTACAGGCGCAGATCGAGCGTGTGAAAAAAGAAGCGCAGGAGCAGATCGAGGCTGTGAAGAAAACAGCACAGGAACAGGTTGAGTCTGCAAGAAAAGAAGCGCAGGG